>CAYLPO010000009.1:0-12346 GCA_964385575.1 uncultured Lachnospiraceae bacterium
CTGGTCTTTTTCAGGTGTGGAGGCTTAGACGGTCAGGGAGCAGCGAACCGGTCTGCCGCATGCATCATCCGGCTGCGCGCGTCAGCCCCGCCCGGTCTCAGAACTCTGCACGGAAGACGTTCCTGACATCATTCAAACGGGAACCGATAATCCAGCCCCAACTTATCCCGCACCGCGATCATCTCCTTCTGGACCGCCTCGCCCACAGGAACGCCTTTGTCCTTGCGCTCGAGCCACTTCTCATACTCCTTCTCACCGGCTGTATAGATGCGCTCTTCGCCCGGCGCCTTCTGCGACGCGCGCAGTGCCCGGCAGATGTCACCCGCGATCTTCCGGAACTCCGCCTCGCCCATGAACGCCTCCGGGTTTACGACGAAGAAGAAATGTCCCAGGCTGTACATGCGCGGGGCGCCGTTCTCATCGACGCCGGTCAGCGCCTTCATGAACTTTCCGCCCGAAAGCGCCGCGGAGAGAATCTCCACGACCGCCGCATAGCCGTAGCCCTTATAACCGGCCAGCTCATCCCCGATGCCGCCCAGAGGCGCCAGCGCAGCCGTACCGTTCACAAGTGCCTTCAGGATCTCCTCACTGTCGGTCATGGTCGATCCGTCATGGGCAATGACCATGCCGGCAGGCGTGTCCTTGCCCTCCCGCGCATAGTACTCGATCTTTCCGCGCTGCACGATGGACGTCGCACAGTCGATGCAGAAATCGAACTCTTCATCCGTAGGCAGCGAAAACGTCAGCGGGTTCGTTCCCATCATGTTCTCCACGCCGAACGTCGGGGCGATGGACGGACGCGCATTCGTACCGGTGATGCCGATCATGCCGGCCTTTGCGGCCATGGAAGTCCAGTAACCCGCGATGCCGTAATGCGTGGAATTGCGGATGGCGCCGCCGGCCATGCCGTACGCCTTCGCCTTCTTGATCAGCTTCTCCATCATGTGATAACTCGCGACCATACCCATGCCGTCATGCGCGTCCATGACGACCGTGGTCGGGGTCTCTTTCAAAATCTCCCAGTTCGTGACAGGCAGCAGCGTGCCTTTCTCGATCCGGTCCAGGTAGATGGGCTTAAAACGGTTGCAGCCGTGACTCTCAATGCCGCGGCGGTCCGACTCCATCAGGACGTCCGCGCAGATGGCGGCATCCTCCTCGGGCACACCGTAGCCCTTAAAACTGTCGATCATAAAGTTTTTGATCAGGTCCCACGGGACGTAAGGTCTGGTCTCTGCCATGTGAAATCTCCTCTCGTAACCGGCCGGGCCCGCCCGGCCTTTCTGTAAGCTTCCACGGCTCAGATGCCGCAGTCGAAATCATTTTTATTATATCCGAAACCACGGTTCGTGATATAATCTTTTTTAGATTATAAGGTCATGTTTCCGCACCCGCCCGGACATGAACCGCTGGATCCGGCGGGACGGGCCAACCCCTGCGGAAATGCCGCTCGGGCTGTTTACTCACGAAAGGAGTTTTCTATGGATATCACTGCCATCATCGCGAAAGTCGTCGAGCTCATCCAGAGCGGCAAACTGAACGAAGGTCTCATCCAGAAGCAGGATACGGACGGCATCCTGGGCATCCTGACCGAAAACGGCGTAAAAGCCGGAAAAGCCGACGTTGAAGGCGTCTTCGATTTCGCGAAAAAGAACGGCCTGGATCCCTCGAAGTTCAGCCTGAAGGATCTGGATCTGTCAAAGCTGGATCTGGGCGGCATCGACCTGGGCGGTCTGGACCTGGGCAAGGCCGGCGACCTGCTGGGCAAGCTCGGGAAGTAAACATCCCGCATTCACGAATGCATTGTTTGCATGAGCGAAACACAAATCGAAAAGACCTGCCGTCCCTCGGGGCAGCAGGTCTTTTTTGTTCCATTTTCCTCGGGAAAGGATCCCGTCAGGATCACTTCTTCGCTTTCGCTCCGTCGTCGCCGTGCTCCTTGATCAGGTTTTCCAGCATGCTGACAATGTCGTTCACATTCATCCCGGCCTTCTCCGCCACGGTCTGCAGCGTTGCCGTGCCCAGAAGTGCTCTGGCCAGCGGGTTATTAATGATCGCCAGGCGCTCATCATACTTCGGAAGCTCGTCCTTCAGCCAGGGAAACTGCTGCAGGATGTCATTGACCTTGGTCTGTGCATTCAACTTCATAGTTCTCTCCTTTCGTTGATTACTGCACATGACAGGCATCACCCTGCCTGTCAGATATCACTGTGTTTACTGACCCGGATCCTGATAGAACCCGTAATCCCCGGTCGTGTTGTGGATCACATAGATCCCGAACGTGGCGGGGCGGGGATCCTCATACCACCAGGGCTGGACCCACATCAGGAACTCCTCTGTGAAACCTTCCGCGGAATGATCCGGGGAATAAAGGTAAAACGTCGTTCCGGGCTCCGCCTCCATGCCGTAAGGCGTCGCGGGGACCCAGCGGACCCCGTCCTCGATATAAGCATCATGCTCGAAGCCGCTGGTCACATTCAGCTCCTCCAGCGTCATCGACCAGGTCGTGTCATCGTCCTGCCGGACATTTCCGAAACGGCCGGTGAAATCACAGAAGTACATGCTGCCGTTCGGGTATTCGTCTCCGACATCTCCCATCTCGGAATCGTGGAAATGCCCCTCAAACGTACCGTCCGCATTCAGCGTGAGCTCCGTGCCCCAGCCGCCCGCGCCGCTGGAGAACGAATACCAGCCGGCGGCTGCCTCCGGGAATACCGCCGTACCCGAAGCTGCGCCTGAAGGTGCCTGCTGCGTCTCCGCCGCGCTCTCCGCGGGCAAAGCCTGCGTTTCCGCAGAGTCCTGAGTCTGAGGCTGTGCCGCTGTCTGTGTCTCGGGAGCCGCCGCAGTCTCCGCCGGCGTCTCCGCAGAAGCCTGTGTCTGTGCCGGCTCTTCTCTGCCCGAACCGCCGCACGCGGCCAGCGAGATCACCATGGCGGCAGCTGCCGCAAACAACATTGACCTTTTCAGAATCTTCATACGATGCCTCCATTATCTGAGTTTCCATGTATATTGTAGCAGGTTCGCCTGAATTTGTGACTGCATCACGGTGTAAAAAAACTGTTTCCCGGAAATCTTATCGATTATGATACACTTATAAAGTATTGATCTAACGCGGAAAGAAAGGAGCATGTTGACATGAAGATCCGAAAGATCATGATACTCATACTGGTATGCACGCTCGCCGGAAGCTGTCTGGCAGCCTGCGGCGACAACACGGATGCGCCTGCTCCTGAAACCGAGCCAGCGGCAGATTCCGGACAGAGCAGCCGGGAGACCTCCTCTGCCGGCGAAAACGAAGGAGAAGTCCCGGAAATGCTTGACGGCCCCGGAGAAGCCGTAAACGTCTTCTCGACCGGCGGCTGGGACTGTTCGGTCGGACCCGCCGTGACAGAAGAACTGCAGGCGGTCTTCGACAGCGCCATGGAAGGATTGACCGGTGTGGGCTATACACCGGAGGCCTATCTGGCTTCCCAGGTCGTTGCCGGCACGAACCACTGTTTCCTGTGCCGCGCCCAGACAGTCTATCCGAACACCTCGCCCTACTACACGCTGGTCTATGTCTACGAGGATCTGAACGGCGGCGCTGAAATCACCGGCATCGTGAACCTCACGGAAGCTCCTTCGGACAATACCGCATCCGGCGGCTGGGCCGCACCGGAGTCCTCGGAGATCACCGAAGAGCTGCAGGCCGTCATGGATACGGCTTGCGAAGCGTATGATGGAGCCACGCTCACCCCGATCGCGCTTTTAGAGCAGCAGGTCGTCGCAGGCTGGAACTACCGCTTCCTGTGCCGGATCCAGCCCGCAGGTACGGAATCCCTGCCTTACTACACGCTGGTGAAAGTGTTCGCGAATCTGAGCGGCGGTGCCGAGATCACCTATGAAGAGCCGCTGGATATCGGGGCATTGTGGAACACGGCAGCGAAATAACCCTTCCTGTTTCATCGCCGGGTTTTTGACAGGTCGAAAGCAGGAGGCGCTCCGCGCGCTCCCCCAGGCGGCTCAGCAGCTCGTTCGAAATGGTTCCGGCGGCAGCAGCCATCTCCGCGGCCGTGATTTCTTCGGCTCTGTCCTGCCCGATCCATGTCACGACATCGCCCGGCACGACATCCGGAAGATCCGTCACGTCGATCATACACAGATCCATACAGACGCGTCCGCAGATGCGGGCGCGTTCTCCTTTTACCAGAGCCGTACCGGCTCCGCAGGAGAGGCTCCGCGGTATGCCGTCCGCATAGCCCGCGCTGACCGCCGCGATCCGCACACTGCGCTCCGCTCGATACGCCATGCCGTAACCGACGTACTCACCCGCATCCACGGTCCGCACCGAGACGACCCGGCTCCGGAACGCCAGCACCGGCCGCAGATCCGGCGTCAGCCGAAGACGGTCTTCCGGGCTGCTCTTCACGCCGTAAAGCGCAACGCCCGAGCGCACGATCCCGCAGTGAAACCGCTCCGTCAACTCCGGCTGGTTCAGGAAACCGTAACTGCTCTGCAGATGAACGGTAACCTCCGAAGGCGCCCCGCCCGGGTGAAATCCATCCAGAAACCGGCGAAAACGATCCGCCTGCATGGCCGTAAACCGGGCGGCTTCCTGCGACACACCTTCCGGCACAGCCAGATGCGAAAAGAGGCCTGTGACAACCAGTCCCTTCATTCCCGTCACATCCGCCGCCTGTTCGGGTGCTTCCGCCGGGAAACCCAGCCGGTGCATGCCGGTGTCGACCTTCAGATGGACTTCCATACGCGAATCAAAAACGCGCATCGCTCCTGAATTCACTGCCGCTGAAGGGATCACCGCCGCATCGAGTACCGCCGCGTTCATCGCCGCCGCGTGCTGCCTGTCGACCAGCGTCTGCGTGAGCCGGAAACGGATCAGCTCCTCCGCGCGCTCCGGTCCGGTGTACCCCAGGATCAGGATCTTCCCGCGGACGCCTGCCCGGCGCAGAGCGATCCCTTCGTCCGCACAGGCCACACAGAAATGCCGGACTCCCGCCTCCTGCGCCGCCAGGCTTACCGGCACAAGGCCATGACCGTAGGCATTGGCCTTGACCACAGCGCTCAGGGCACATCCGGGAGGAAGAAGGCCCTGCAGCGTCCGGATATTGTGCCGGAGCGCATCCCGGTCGATCTCCAGCCAGGCCCGACCGCGCAGCCCGGCCCCCGCGCTCACGGTTCCCTCCGCCAAAGCGTCACGATAAAGCCCGCGTCATTGTCCCCGGAAACCTGATAGACCGCGTTCTCGGGTAATGCGATCCTGGTCCGCTCCCCGGCCTCCGCCGGCACATAAAAGACCTCGTTCCGGACACCGGTCCTGCGATCCTTCGTCACAACCGGGTGTGCGGGATCGGACGCGGCGGCCAGCATCTGCACGTACTCCTCCAGCGTCATCCCGTTCTCTGTCATGAATCCCGAATGCGGCCAGCCCACGTAACGAAAATGCCAGGGCTCATGCGCGATCCCGGTGACCGCCTCTTTCCCCTCCGGATAGCGCTCAACCAGCCCGTAACGGACTGCCTCCTTCCGGAACTCCCCGCAGATCCCGTTATAGGGAAAGCCCGGCCGGATCGGGTCGATCCGCTTTACGTTCAGCGCCAGATCTACTGCGAGTCCGCTCTCATGCTCGCTGCAGCCGGGCAAGGCCACGAACTTTCTCGTAAACTCCTCCCCGTGTTTGCGCTGCGAACCGCGGTAAAGCGCATGCTGCTCCGCGTTTGAACGGTAAGCGCTCACCGGAACGATCACCCCGTTCGCGCCGACCGCATCGAGCGCCTGACTCACTGCCAAAGCCGCCGGTCTCCGCAGCAGCATCTTCGGATAGCGGGAAAACGGCGCGCGCAGATCCCGGTCGCAGACGGACCGCAGAGGGTGCGAGGCATTGACCAGAAGGAGGTCGCCGCGAAAGACTTTCTCGTTATCTGTCTCATAAGTCGTCATAGCAGCACCTCGTCACAGATACATGGTCAGCAGCCGGTCCAGCATGTCCGGGAAAGGCATTCCGGCCGCTTTCATCATGTTCGGATATCTGCTGTGAGCAGTGAAACCGGGGATCGTGTTCACTTCGTTAAAGACGATCCTTCCCGCGGGAGTCAGAAATAGATCCACACGCGCCAGGCCCGAGCAGCCCAGCGCCCGGTAGATGACTTTCGCACACTGCTGGACGCGCTGTTCTGTCTGACGGTCAATACGCGCCGGACAATGGATCTTCGATGTCTCAAGCGTATATTTTTCCCGGAAATCAAAGAATCCGTCCGCGAGCTCGATCTCATCGACACGCCCGCAGAGCAGCGCCTCGGGATCCGTGCCCATCACGGCGCACCCGACCTCAAACCCCGAAACAGCCTCCTCCACGACCGCGGTATCGTCGTATTCGAACGCTTTTTCGAGTGCCGCAACAAGTGCTCCTGCCTCACAGACCCTGGAAATGCCGAAGGAGGATCCCGCCCGCAGCGGCTTCACAAAGACCGGAAAGCGCAGAGCCCCCGGAATGCCGGTCATGTGGGGCAGGGTCTCCGCACAGTCTCCGCCGCCCTCCGCGCAGTACTGCCTGTCCTCCTCGAACTCTGCGCGCCGCAGGGTAACGGAGCGCGGAACATCCACGCCTGCCAGCTTCGCCAGCTTGTGCGCACGGTCCTTGTCCATGCAGAGTGCGGAGGCGAGCGTGCCGCAGCCCACGACCGGGATTCCGGCCAGCTCCAGCAGGCCCTGTACCGTTCCGTCCTCCCCGTTTTTCCCATGGAGCACCGGAAAGGCGAGATCGATCCGCGTGACCGCGGGGCCGGCTTCCGTCATTTCCACCAGGCCCTCCCCGCGGTTCTGGGATATCCACGCCGGACGGCATAATCCGTCAGACTCCGAAGGCGGATCAGACACGCCTGCGCACCAGCTCCCGTCCGCGATCCGCTCTGTGCCGCCGTAATACCGATACCATTGCCCATCCCTGGTGATGCCCAGACAGACCGTGCGGAAACGTTCCCGGAAGCGCTCGCTTTCCAGATGAGCGATGACCGCGGACGCCGACTGCTGGGAAACTTCATATTCCGGCGAGCATCCGCCGAAGATCAAAAGCAAATTCGTCATAAGAAAAACTCCTTTCTGATTGAAAAGATATCATCAGAAGGAGTTTCGTTTTTTCAGTCCGCCCCACGGTTCTTCCGCGGAATACTGCGGTTTTTCCTGCTCTTTTCTTACACAGCCGTGCGAAAATCGTGTGACGTGCTTTCTGTCTGTTCCGCCTGTTCCTGCGCTCGGGACAAAACGGGTTCCCGCGGCAGCGTCACCGTAAACACGATCAGTCCGTCCGCACTCTCCGCGCAGATGGATCCGCCATGCGTCTCCACGATCTGCTTCGAGATGGCCAGCCCCAGCCCGGCGCCGCCGCTCGATGAACTGCGTGCGGTATCCAGGCGATAGAACTGTTCGAAGATCCGTGCCAGCTTCTGCTCGGGAATCGTGGTGCCGTGATTGATAAACGTGATCGTGACGTCCCCGTCTGCGTTCGCCGAAGCCATGACCACGATCTCCGTCCCCTCATGGGAGTAGTTCACCGCGTTCTTCAGCAGGTTATCAAACACGCGCGAGATCTTGTCCGCGTCGCACGCGATCCGGATGTCCGGGTCTGCCTTCAGCCGGCAGGTCAGGTCTTTCGAAGCCAGCATGGGACCGAACTCAAATACGATCTGTTCCAGCATCCGGGTCAGGTTCACACTGCTGTACTCGAGGGCAATGCTGGTGAGATTGAACCGCGTGATCTCGAAGAACTCGTTGATCAGCTCTTCGAGCCGCTCTGCCTTCTCGAGGGAAATGCTCAGGTATTTCTGCCGGAGTTCCTCCGAGATCTGCCCTTCGTCCCGCAGCAGGGTCAGGTAACCGATCACGCTGGTCAGCGGCGTCTTCAGATCATGAGCCAGATAGACGATCAAATCGTTTTTTCGCTGCTCTGCTTCCTTTGCATAACGGGCGTTATTTATGGATGTTTCCCGGATCAGGTTCATCTCATTCTCCACGTCCAGCAGTGCATTCGGCAGCTCGACGGGTTTTTCCTGCTCGTAGGTCATCTGCTTGGTGGCACCGACGACCGCATCGAGGTAGCGGTACGGCCGCCGCATAAAGATCCAGGTGATGATGAGAAACGCGATTCCGACGATGATCACGCTCACATGGAAAAAGTATTCCCGCAGCAAACTCAGAATGACATAGAGCGTCTCATCTCCCTGCCAGATCCGGCCGGAGGCAGCCAGATAGGCCAGATACGCCGCTGCCAGATACGCGATCACAAAGATCACCAGCGCGAGCAGGTAAAATGCGTATGCGCGCCGGGTCAGCCGGCCGATCTGCTTTTTTCGGTTCTTCTCGTGCTTTTCCATTTGTACTCACTCCGCCGGCACGGAAATCACTCGACCGTGTACCCCACGCCCCAGACCGTCTTCACAAACTTCGGCTTCCCGGCGGGTTCATGAAGCTTCTCACGCAGACGGCCAATGTGTGTCATCACGGTGTTATTGCTGTTATCCAGATATTTCTCGCCCCAGACCTGCTCAAACAGTTCCTCGGAAGAGATGACCTTGCCCTTATGTTCACACAGATACCAGAGGATGGAAAACTCCAGCGGGGTCAGTGCGACCGGTTTTCCGTAGAGCGAACACTTATGCGTGTCGCGGTTGATGACCAGACCGCGAATGTCGATTTCAGGCTCCGGTTCACCCGCCAGCTGCCCGGCCGTGGGGTTATACCGCGTATAGCGGCGCAGCTGCGTCTTCACGCGGGCCATGACTTCCAGCGGATTAAACGGCTTCGTGATGTAGTCGTCGGCACCCAGCGTCAGGCCCATAATCTTATCCCCGTATTCGACCTTCGCGGTCAGCATGATGATGGGAAAGAAATGCTTCTCCCGGATCTGCTGGCACAGGTTAAATCCGCTGATGTCAGGCAACATGACGTCCAACAATGCGAGGTCGATCTCCTCGGTCTCCACACATTTCAGGGCATCCGAGCCGTTATAGCACTTGCAGACCTGGTAACCGTCATTTTTCAGGTAGAGTTCCAGTAGGTCCGCGATCTCTTTTTCATCATCCACGACCAGTATCTTCTCTGCCATGTGTATCCTCCGTTTTACTCTGTCGTCTGTTCTCGGCCGATCCCGCCCATGGGAATCCCGGCGCTCTCAGGCCGCGTTTTCGTTATTATAACAAAAAGGGTTCCGTCCTGCTTCTCACGTTTTTGTCACGGTTGCGTCCGACCGACGCTTTGTGCTAGTCTTTTTTCATGACATTGACCGACGAAGCAAAACTGTCCTGTTACCGCGAGATCGCCCCGCTCTCTGAGGAGCACGGGGTCTTTTTGGTGCAGCATGCCGAAAGCCGACGGATCTTCGTTAAAAAAGTTCTCTCGGAATACCACCTCTCGGTCTTTCAGCAATTAAAGCGTCATCCTCTCCCTCATACTCCGAAGATCGAAGCGCTGTTCGAGACGGACGAGGGTCTCATCGTGATCGAGGAATATATCGCAGGACGCACACTCGCGGAGGTTCTGGCAGAACGCGGACATCTGAGCGAGGAAGAGACCGCGGACCTGGCCGGTCAGCTGTGTGTGATCCTGCGCAGTCTGCACGGTATGGAGCCGCCGATCATCCATCGCGACATCAAGCCCTCAAACGTGATCGTAAACTCCGACGGGGCTGTGTGGCTGCTGGACATGGATGCCTCAAAACCTTTCGATGCGGCCGAGACGCGCGACACACGTCTGATCGGGACCGTGGGCTATGCAGCCCCCGAGCAGTACGGCTTTGCGGCATCGGATACCCGGACGGATCTCTGGTCGGTCGGTGTGCTGATGAATGTGATGCTGACCGGCGGCTTTCCGAACGAGCGAACCGCTGACGGAAGACTCGGACGGATCATCCGCCGCTGTCTGAAAATGGATGCCTCCCAGCGGTACCGCAGCGCGGACGAACTGCTGCGCGATCTGAGAAAGCTGCCGCGGAAACGACTTTCCGGTCCGACCGCTCCTGTAGATGTGCCGAACGCCGGGACCGATGACTCGGATTTCGGCCGCTTCGACACAGACTCCGGAACCGACGGCGGAAAAGAGCCGCAGAAACACCCATGGGCACCGCCGGGCTTTCGCACCGGTACGCCCTGGAAGGCCGTTCTGGCTTTGATCGGCTATGCGCTCATCGTGCTTACCGGATTGTTCCAACAGTTGAAAGGCCCGGACGGAAGTCTCCTCACCGGTGCACCGCTGTGGTTCAATCGGATCGGTTACATCATTGCCCTGATCCTGATCGTTCTGTTCACCGCAAACTACGGACAGATTCACGAAAAGATGCAGCTGACACGCATCCGTGACCGGCGCCTGCGCTATGTGCTGATTGCGGTGATCGATGTCGTGTTCTTTATGGCCGTGATCGCGGTCTTATCGTTCTTCGAGGATCTGTTGTAAGATAACAGCCTGCCTGATGCACCGGGCCGGCGAAAGGAGCACATGATGAAAGAAAAAAAGACTACCGGAACGCTCACATCCATCCTGAAGCAGGCCAGACCGCAGGATCTGGATGCCTATCTGGAAGAGCATGCAGACAGCTTCCTCGGTGAAAAGCCGTTTGCGGCGTTCATGCACGGCATCCTCGCCAAAAAGGAGCTGAAGCAGCGCGAAGTCTTTCTCGCGGCGGACATCCCCGAGGGCTACGGTTATAAGCTGCTTTCCGAGGAAAAACACACCCGTCAGCGGGACCTGATCATCCGCCTGTGCCTGGCCTCGCGCATGGATCTGAAAGAAGCCGAACGTGCGCTGCAGCTGAGCGGCATGCCCGCACTCTACGCGAAGGACCCGCGCGACGCGGTCTTCGTCATCGCGCTGAACCGCGGCGTGTACGGGATCGATGCCGTAGATGAAATGCTCTCCTCGCACGGACTCGAGCGGCTGCAGACCTGCGGCAGGCAGGACTGATCGCCGTCCGGCGGACCACCGTACGGCAGTAAATCGCAGAATCGCACCGGAAGTTCCCCCTCCGCGGTGGGAATTTTTCTTTTAGGGCAATGTTAAAATAGGCGCAGATCCGATGACGGGCCAGATTGGGATCGGCTCGTTTTTTGCCAAAAAGGAGGAGAACTATGCGAATGAAAAAGATGCTGACGGCTATTTGCGCCGCGGCTCTCGCCGGCGTACTGGTGTTGGGGCTGGCCGCCTGCGGCGGTTCGGACACCGGGAACAGGTCTGAGACGCCGGAAAATGCAGCAGAGGAAGATGCGGATGCAGGCGCCGCAAATGCGGATGATCAGGCGAGCGACGCTGCGGCCGATACTTCAGGCAGCGCAGCACATGATTACGTTCTGGAGAATGAAGTTCTGGTCGATGACGAGAACCTGCTGATCCGGATCAACGGTTTTACCCAGGACAGCCTCTGGGGAACTTCGGCCGAAGTCTACTGCGAAAACAAGACCGACCAGGCCATCCAGATCACTCTGGACGAAGCTGTAGTAAACGGCTATACGATCAGCACGCTCTGGGGCGAGGAGATCGCAGCCGGCATGAACGTTACGAGCTCGATCGATCTCATGAATACAGATGCGGACAGGGGACTCAGTGTCGCAGACGAACTGCAGCTCTACCTGCGGGCATATTTTGTGGATAATTGGGAAGCGGACAACCTTCTGGACGAAGTGTTTACCGTCTATCCCACCGGAATGGATGCAGGGTCCGTAACCTATCCGGAACCTGTGATCGGAGCGGATGCCGTTACGATCGCCGAAAACGATCAGGCGCGTTTCGTAATCTACGGAACCGAGAATGATGAGATCCGGGGCTACACGGTTCTGGCCTATCTGGAGAACAACACGGACGAGATCATGATGTTCTCATGGGACGGCGTCTCCGTGAACGGCTCCATGTGCGACCCGTTCTGGGCCATGTCACTGGCTCCTCACACAGGGGGATATGCAGACATCTCCTTCCTGGATTCGGATTTTGAGGCGAACGGTATCGAAACCGTGGAGAACATTTCTTTCACACTGACCGCTTCCAGCTATGAAGATTTCACAGCTGCACCTGCGATCGACGGACAGTTCACTTACGAACCGTAACTGACAGGAAAAGAGGCGGGCAGCCTGTTCAAACGCCGCTCGCCTCTCATACTCAGAAAACTCAGCTCAGCACCATCCGGTCGCTGACCTCTGCCATACCGCCGGCCTCCTCGAACTTCTGCAGGAGGTCGGTTACTTTCAGGCGTTTTTTCTCCTCGCCGGAGGCCTCGTAAATGATCCGTCCCTCACTCATCATGATCAGTCGGTTTCCGTGGTCAATGGCATTCTGCATGTTATGCGTGACCATCAGCGTGGTGAGACCGTTCTCC
>CAYLPO010000009.1:12356-15342 GCA_964385575.1 uncultured Lachnospiraceae bacterium
CACGATGCGCTCCGTTGCCTCCATGACCGTCGCTGCGGTCTTCGGGTCGAGAGCGGCAGTGTGCTCGTCGAGCAGCAGCAGCTTCGGGCGCTTCAGGACCGCCATCAGCAGCGTGAGGGCCTGCCGCTGACCGCCGGACAACAGGCCGACTTTCGCGGTCATACGCTCCTCGAGACCCAGCCCCAGCGAAGCCAGCTGTTCACGGAACTGCTCCCGTTCCTGCTTTGTCACGTACCAGCGCAGCGTGCGCGCCTGACCACGTCTGGCCGCCAGCGCAAAATTCTCCTCGATCTGCATATCCGCAGCGGTGCCGGTCATGGGATCCTGAAAGACCCGGCCGAGGTAGGGTGCACGCTTATGCTCCGAAAGTCCCGAAACGTCCACGCCGTCGATCAGGATCTGCCCGCTGTCCACTGGCCAGACGCCGGCAATCGCGTTCATCATGGTGGATTTGCCCGCGCCGTTACCGCCGATGACCGTGCAGAAATCGCCCTCGTTCAGGGTGAGACTGACATGGTTTAAGGCCAGCTTTTCATTGATGGTGCCGGCATTGAAGGTCTTCGTAATCTCTCTGACTTCGAGCATTACTTCTCCCTCCTTTCCAGAACTGCATCAAGCCGCTCATTCAGCATCCGTCCGACGGAGAGTCCCCCGTCTTTCACGCCGCCGCGCAGTCTGCCGGACCATCCTCCGCGTACGGATCCGCCGGAGGCAGCCGTGGCTCCGGCTCTGGCATTCCGCTTGGCCAGTGCCCGGAACGAATTCTTCTGCCGGTCGCGCAGATAAGGCACCGCCAGGAACACCGCGACGACGATGGCCGTCAGCAGCTTCATGTCATTGGCCGGGAACTTCAGCCACAGCACGAAGACATAGACCAGGTAATAGATGATGGCGCCGATGGCCACGAACGCCAGACGCAGCACGAAGTTCGCCTTGCCTTTGAAAAATGCAGTGCAGAGCACCTCACCGATGATTACGGCAGCCAGGCCGATCACGATGGCGCCGCGTCCCATATTCACGTCCGCAAAGCCCTGATACTGTGCCAGCATGCCGCCGGAAAATGCCACGAAACCGTTCGAGAGCGCCAGCGCGATGATCTTCATCAGACCGGTGTTGATGCCCTGCGCGCGCGACATCTGCGGATTGATACCGGTCGCACGGATCGAGCTGCCGAGCTCGGTCCCCAGGAACCAGTAAAAGACCGCGATCAGTACCACGACCACAAGCGCCGTGATCAGGAGCGTGCGGCCCAGAAGCGCCGCGTTAGAGGTGATGCGGAGCGTGACGGCATTGACATTGATCGACTGGTTCGCCTTCCCCATGATATTCAGGTTAATGGAGTACAACGCGATCTGTGTCAGGATACCGGCCAGGATATCCGGAATGCCCAGCACTGTATGAAGAAAGCCCGTTGCGAGTCCCGCCACAACGCCCGAAAGGAACGCCGCGATCAATGCGAGCTCCGGGTTCACACCTTTCAAAATCAACATGATGCAGACCGCTCCGCCGGTGGCCAGCGAGCCATCGACCGAAAGGTCCGCAAAATCCAGCATGCGGAAGGTCAGGTAGACTCCCAGCGCCATGACGGCCCAGATCAGTCCCTGTGCGATGCCGCCCGGGCACGCGCGCGCGAGCGCCGCGGGAGCCAGTGAAGCGAAATATGCCATAATTCTGTGTCCTTCAATGATACAGGCTCAGGAGGCCTTTTGTGAAAGGTCTCCTGAGCTGTTTGCATGTGTCATCCGTTTCCGGTTCGATGCTGCAGCAGTTACTCCGCAGACGCCTCCGGGGTCAGAGCCTCGTAATCCTCCGGCATCGTGAAGCTGATGGCCTCAGCGTAGTCGGTATTGTACTCTTTCGTGGTGGCCTCGGCATTGCCCACGGGCATCGTGCCGGGATCCGTGCCGTTCATCAGGATATCCGCTGCCATCTCGCCGGCCGCGTAACCGATGTCATAGTAGCTGATGGACAGGGTCGCCAGACCGCCGTTCAGCATCATATTTTCCTCGCCGCAGATCACGGGAATGCCTGCAGGGATGCAGACGTTCGCCACGATGGTCATGTTCGAAGCGGCCGTGTTATCGGTCGGAATGTAGATAACGTCGCATTCCGCTGCAGCAGAGGTAACCACTGCCTGCATGTCGTTCGAGTCCGCGAACGTATACTCGTTCCAGGCGAGGTTCAGCGCATCCAGCTCAGCCTCGATGGTGCTGGCCTGATAAGCGGAGTTCGCCTCGGCGGAGCAGTACAGGATACCGACCTGCTGTGCGTCCGGAACCAGCTCGGCGATCATAGCCGCCTGCTGATCCAGAGGGGCGAGGTCGCAGGTACCGGTTACATTGATACCGGTACTGCCCGTCCAGCTGTCCATGGCCAGCGCGGTCGCATAATCCGTCACGGAAGTGCCGACGACCGGAATCGTGTCGGTTGCGGAGACAGCGGCCTGCAGTGCAGGGGTCGCGTTCGCCATGATCAGATCATAGTTATTCGCCACGAAACCGCCGACGATGGTGGAGCAGGTCGCAGAGTCGCCCTGTGCGTTCTGCTCATCAAACGTAACCGCATCGCCCAGCGCGTCGGTCAGTGCATCGCGGAAGCCCTGCGTCGCGGCGTCCAGCGCATCATGCTGGACCAGCTGGCAGATACCCACCACATACTGCGCATCACCCGCAGGTGCACCTGCGGTTTCATCGGCTGCCGGCTCAGCTGCATCCGCATCGGCCGGAGCCGCCGAACCCTGCGTGTCTTCCGCAGGAGCGTCGGAGCTGCCGCCGCAGGCTGCGAGCGACAGAGCCATGGCCGCGATCAGCGCGGCTGCTAAGATCTTCTTTTTCATTTTTCTTCTACTTCCTTTCCCAAATGAAAAAATACTGCAACGCCGGCACTTTATCGCTTTATGGTGGTAAAGTCAATAGAATTAAATGGATTTTAAGCCCGGTCGGGGCTGCGCAGTATCAGTCGGTCTGCTTTTTCGGAAGAAGGCGCT
>CAYLPO010000010.1:0-15314 GCA_964385575.1 uncultured Lachnospiraceae bacterium
CCGAGCCGCATCCGTTCCGTACCTGCCCGACGATCATGACGGACAGCGCGGCGTTGGCACCGTATTTGACGCAGGCACGGTTCCGTACCGAGGGCTGGCCGAAGGAGGACGGCACGGGCGTGATCATTAAGTTTTTTGATGTGCTCGATGAGAGATAACGAAAACACAGAAGGGTCCGAGGATGCTTGCATCTTCGGGCCCTTCTGTGTTTTCGTAAGGCTGCGGACATGAGCATTCGTTCAGCGAGCGTCAGCGAAGCGGAACAGCAGAATGCGAATGCCGCAGACTGCGGGCAGCGGGAGCGCGTCAGTCCGCCGCCCACCCAAAAGAATACTTCACCGCGCGCTTCCAGCCGCGTACCTTCTGCTCCCGGAGGTCCTGCCCGATCTCCGGTTTAAAGACTTTGTCGATCTGCTGGTTCTGCAGCACATCCTCCTTCGTCTTCCAGTATCCCACGGCGAGCCCTGCCAGATACGCCGCACCCGTCGCGGTCGTCTCCACGCTGCAGGGCCGCAAGACCTGAACATCCGTGATGTCTGCCTGCATCTGCATCAGCAAATCGTTTTTGCAGGCGCCGCCGTCGACCTTCAGCGACCGCAGGTCCAGACCGGTATCCTGTTCCATGACGGCCAACACGTCATTGACCTGATAGGCAATGGCCTCCAGCGTCGCCCGGATAATATGATAGCGGTTCACGCCGCGCGTCAGACCCACGATGGTTCCGCGGGCGTACTGATCCCAGTACGGCGCGCCCAGACCGGTGAACGCCGGCACGACATAGCAGCCGCCGGTGTCAGGGACTTTCCGCGCCTCCTCCTCGGACTCCGGCGCGGAATCGATCAGCTTCAGCTCGTCGCGCAGCCACTGAATGGCGGCGCCGGCCACGAAGACCGATCCCTCGAGTGCATACTCGACCTTCCCGTCCAGCCCCCAGGCGATGGTCGTCACCAGGCCGTTTTCCGAAAACACGGGCTTCTCCCCGGTGTTCATCAACAGGAACCCGCCGGTCCCGTAGGTGTTCTTCGCGTCGCCCGGATGGAAACAGGTCTGCCCAAACAGCGCGCACTGCTGGTCGCCCGCCGCGCCCGCAATGGGGATCTCACCGCCGAAAAACAACGGTTCCGTCGTCCCGTAGACGCAGCTCGAGGGCTTCACTTCGGGAAGCATGGACGCCGGGATGCCGAGCAATTCCAGGATCTCCTCATCCCAGCACAGATCCACGATGTTATAGAGCATGGTGCGGCTGGCATTCGAATAGTCCGTCACATGGACGCGGCCCTTCGTCAGCTTCCAGATCAGCCAGGTCTCCACGGTGCCGAACAGCAGCTCGCCGGCCTCCGCGCGCGCTCTGGCGCCCTCGACATGGTCCAGAATCCAGACGATCTTCGATGCGGAAAAGTACGCGTCAATGACCAGACCGGTCTTCTGCCGGATCTTCTCGGTGAGCCCCCGCTCCTTCAGGCCGTCGCAATACTCAGATGTGCGCCGGCACTGCCAGACGATGGCGTTGTACACGGGACGGCCGGTCTCGCGGTCCCACACGATGGCAGTCTCGCGCTGGTTCGTGATGCCGATGCCGGCAATGTCTTCCGCGCAGGCTCCGGCCTTCTGCATGGCCTCGACCGCCACGCCGAGCATGGTCGACCAGAGCTCCTCCGGGTCATGCTCGACCCAGCCCGGTTCCGGGTAGATCTGCGTAAACTCCTTCTGCGCGACCGAACAGATCTCGCCGCGCTCATCGAACAGGATGCAGCGGTTGCTGGTGGTGCCTGCGTCGAGTGCCATGACGTACTTCATGTTTTTCTCCTTCTTCGTTTTCTCGGGTGCGACAGCGCCCCGCGATGATTGCAAAAACGGCCCGGAATCCCCGGGCCGCTGTCATGTTCAGATTCCGAAAACATGGCGCACGAAGCGCAGCGCGCCCTCGGCGTCGCGGTCGAGCGCCTCTTCCGAGGTGTCCGCCACAAGGTCGCGCCAGACCTTGATCTCGCTGCCGATGGTGCCGCCCGGCATCACAAACGGTTCCATGACCGCCGCACGGTCATAGCCGATGTCGCGCAGCGCCTGGCCGATCTCGTCCCAGGGCAGTGTGCCCTTTCCGGGCACCTGACGATTCCGCTCGCCCAGATGCAGGTGCACGAGTCTGTCGCCCGCACGGCGGATGGCCGCCGCGATGTTGTCTTCCTCGATATTCATGTGGAACGTGTCCAGCATCAGGCCCACATTCGGGCTTCCGACCGCCTCCACATATGCGAGGCCCTCTTCACAGGTGTTCAGCAGATAGCCCTCAAAGCGGTTCAGTACTTCCATGCCGAGCATGACGTCGTTCTCTTCCGCCATCTTCCCGAACTTCTTCATATTTTCGACGGACCGCGCCAGGTCCGCCTCCTTATCCACCGGCTGCGTATAATCCACGGGCCAGTATGAATACAGTCCGCCGCCCAGCAGATGGATGTCCATCAGCTTCAGCTTCTCGAGCGTGCGCCCGAAGAACTCCAGCGCGCGCTCCGCCGCGTCCGGGTCCGCCGAGGAGATGTTCTGCTCCTTCGTGGGGCCGTATCCCGCGGTCAATGTCACGCCCTTCTCCTTCGCGTAATCCCGCAGCTCGGCCAGCTGAGCATCCGTGGTGTAGGTCTTCCCGAACGCGCCGCAGGAGATCTCCAGGATATCGAAGCCGAGCCGCGCGACTTTATCGATGTAATAGCGGTAGTCCGCGTCCCATTCGTGCTCCCAGTATGCGAAATAAATACCGTACTTCATATGCGTATTACTCCTCAGCCATGCTCCCGCAGCCCGATCACTCCCTCATGAAGAACTTCTGGATGGTCTTCTTATTTCCTGTTACCATCATCCGCTGCGATGCGGACAGCACGGTGTCGGGCTGGACTTCGGTCAAGTGCTGATCCCGATCGCGGATGCCGATGATATTGATCCCGAACTTCTTGCGGATATCCAGCTGGGCAATGGTCTTGCCCTGCCACTCTTTCGGGATATCCACCTCGTAGATCTCCCAGGCCTTGCCCAGTTCCACGTAGTCGAAAATGTGATCCGAGCTGTAGCGGATGGCCGCCTGGTCCGCGAGCGGCCGCTCGGGGTAGACGACCTCGTCGGCGCCGTTATTCAGAAGGAACTTTTCATGGACATCACTCTTCGCCCGTGACACGACGAACTTCGCGCCGAGCTCTTTGAGCAGCGACGTCGTCTCGAGTGAACTCTGGAAGTCGTCGCCGATCGCGACCAGGCAGATATCGAAATTATCGACGCCGATCGAAGCCAGGAAGCTCTCCCGGGTCGCGTCACCGATCATGGCATCCGTGACGTGGGGCAGGATGTCATTGACCCGGTCCTCCCGGGCGTCGACCGCCATCACGTCCTGGCCCAGCTCCTCGAACTTCATGGCCGCTCTGGTCCCAAATCTCCCGAGACCGATCACCAACACCGATTTCATAGATGTCCCTCCTAATAAAGAACCTTAACTAAGAACTCTAAGCATGCCGCGCTTATCCCACATTTACATTTTCCTCGGGCAATCTCCCGACCGGAACCGTCTTATCCGCAAACGCCGACAGCAGCAGCGTCATGCCGCCCACGCGGCCCATGAACATCAGGACCACGAGAATGCCGCGCGAGACCAGGCTCAGCCCCGGAGTGATCCCCAGCGTCAGGCCGACCGTCGCGATGGCGGACGAAGTCTCGAACAGACAGGTCAATAACGGCAGACTCTCGATCCGGCTGATCACAATGCCCGCCGCCACGAACACCAGATGATACAGCAGCAGGAGCGTCGCAGCGTTGCGCACGGTCTCCGACGGAATGCGCCTCCCGAACGCGGTCACGTCCTTATGATTTCGAAACGCCGAGACTGCCGCGCAGATCAGCACCGCGATCGTCGTGATCTTCAGGCCGCCGGCCGTCGATCCCGAAGCGCCGCCGGTCAGCATCAGCAGGATCATCAGGGCAATGCCGCCCTCGCTCAGACTGTTCAGGTCCGTGGTGTTAAATCCGGCCGTTCGGGGCGTGACCGCCTGAAACAGCGCCGAGAGCACCCGCTCTTTCGCGGGCAGATCTCCGAACTCGAACAGCAGGTACAACACGAACGGCACTGCGACGAAAAAGACCGAAAGCAGCAGCACGAGCTTGCTCTGCAGAGAGTATTTGCGGAAGCGCAGTCCATGCTTGCGGACATCCGCCCAGGTCTTAAAACCGATGCCGCCGATCAGGATCAGGGCGATGACGACCGCATTGACCGCGATGCTCCCGCGGAAGTGCGTCAGGGACGAGTACTTCTCGGTGAAGCCCATCAGGTCAAAGCCCGCATTACAGAACGCGGACACCGCGTGAAACAGCGAGTACGCGATGGCCTTGACGGGGCCGACCAGCTTCACAAACGTCGGGTAAAGGACGGCAGCGCCCACCAGCTCGAACAGGATGACGCCCTTCACCACGAAATGCGTCATGCGGACGATCCCGCCGACATTGTCCGCGGAGATCGAATCCTGCATGATCTTCCGCTGCCCCAGACTGATCTTCCGGCGCATGAACGTGGAGAGCATCAGGGACGCGGTGATCACGCCGATACCGCCGATCTGAATCATACAGATGATCACGGACTTGCCGAAATCCGACCAGTAGGTGGAGGTGTCCTGCACGATCAGGCCGGTCACGCAGGTCGCGGAGGTCGCCGTGAAAAATGCATCCGCGAACGTTGCCCCGCCCTCGCCGCGCGTGGCGAACGGAAGCATAAGCAGGATGGTCCCCGTGATAATGATCCCCAGAAACGCCAGGGCAATGATTCGAAATGTGGTCATCCGCCACCGGATACGCGGCATACGCGGTCTCCCTTCAGGCTTCCCAGCGATAGCCGGGCATGTAACTTCTCTGTGTCTGGTTCGTGTCGAGCGCCGACAGCGCGTGCATCTCGTCTGCATCCAGCGCAAAGTCGAAGATCTGCGCGTTCTCGGTCATCCGCGCCGCATGCACGGACTTCGGGATCACGATCACGCCGCGCTGCAGATTCCAGCGCAGGACGATCTGCGCCTGGGTCTTCCCGTGCTTTCGGGCAATGCCTTCCACGGTCTCATCTTTCAGATCCCGGCCCTTTCCGAGCGGGCCCCAGGCCTCGACACGGATCCCGTGCGCGTCACAGTAATCGACAATGCCCTGCTGCGCGAACGTAGGGTGCGTCTCGATCTGGTTCAGCATGGGGCAGGTGTTCGCGGTCACCGCCAGCTCCTCGAAATGATGCGGGCGGAAGTTGCAGACGCCGATGGCCTTCGCGAGGCCCTCTTCGTGGATGCGCTCGAGTTCCTTCCAGGCATACGCGACATCGCCCAGCGGCCAGTGCAGCAGGTAAATGTCCACATAGTCCAGCCCCAGTTTCGCGAGGCTGCTCTCGAAGGCAGGGCGGACCCGCCCCGGTTCCATGTCCGTGTACCAGACCTTGGTGCTGACGGTCAGCTCCTCCCGGCGGAGGGCGCCGTCCGCGATCGCGGCGCGGATCCCCGCACCGACCTCTTCTTCATTCTGATAGTAGGCTGCCGTGTCGATCATGCGGTAGCCCAGCGCCAGCGCGTTCTGCACCGCCTCCGCGGTTTCCGGGCCGCGCATCTCCCAGACGCCCAGCCCCAGCATCGGGACCGGAAGGCCGTTTGAAAGGTTCGTGTATTCCATATTCAAAGTGTGATCCCCTCCAGGTCCACCGCCTCGATGGTGCTTAAAGCTTTCTTGCTGATCCGGTTCTTCGAGGTCTCCTTCGCTCCCTGGACGATGCGGGTCGCATGGCGGGCGATGGCCTTCTCCAGATAATTCCGGACGTCGCGCGCATTCGCGAAGTTCTCCGGCTTATGCTCGACGCGGTCTGTCAGGAAGCGCTGCGCCTCCTCCTCCGCCTCCGGGGAGAGTTTATAATCCTGAGCCTCCGCCATGGACTTCAGGATCTCGAATTCTTCTTCCGCGGTGTAGTCATCGAACATAATGTACTTGTTGAAGCGCGAGCGCAGGCCCGGGTTCGAATCGATGAACTCCTGCATCAGATCCGTGTAGCCCGCCACGATGACCACGAGATCGTCGCGGTGATCTTCCATGGCCTTCAGGAGCGTGTCGATGGCCTCCTGGCCGAAGTCGCCCTCGCCTTTGTGGCTCGAGAGCGCGTAAGCCTCGTCGATGAAGAGCACGCCGCCGAGCGCCTCCTCCACGACCTCCATCACTTTCGTCGCGGTCTGACCGATGTAGCCGCACACCAGGCCCGAGCGGTCCACCTCGATGAGCTGGCCTTTCTCGAGCACACCGATGCCGGCATAGATCTTCGCAAGCAGACGCGCGACCGTGGTCTTTCCGGTGCCGGGATTTCCCATGAACACCAGATGTTTGTTTACCGAGACCTTCTTCATGCCGCGCTCTTCGCGCATCTTCTGGACACGCATGAGGTTGATCAGGCTGTTCACATCTTCCTTTACGCCCTTCAGGCCGGTCAATGCGTTCAGCTGGCTGATCAGTTCGTCGGCGGTGGGTTCGGCGGGTTCGTCCTCTTCCGGTTCCGTACCTGCCGCAGGTTCCCCATTTGCCGCGTTTCTCGTATTTCCGGCAGTCCCTGCACTGTCCGCGGCATTCTTCGCGCCGGACGTTCCGGTTCCGGCATTGCCCGAACCGGTCCCCGAGCCGGCGTTGCCCTTGCCGGACTTCCCCGAACCCGACGTATCGAACTTCGGCGAGCGATGATCCGGCAGCAGCAGACCGTACTCCTTCAGATTCGTGTCCAGCATGACGCAGTACTTCGAGAGTGCATCGATCCCCCGCTCGCCCAGGTCGGTGTTCTTCGCGAGGAACATCTGCCCCAGGGCACGATAAGTCTCTGAGAGGTATCGTGCCTCCTTATACTTATACATGTCGGGCTTGATCTTCTTCGCGGCGCTGGCCAGGACAAAGTACTTGAACGCCTGCGGCATGACGCCCTCGAACTCGGTGTCCAGCCGGCTGTTGCGCCAGATGGATTTGGCGGTCTCCACATCCACCTTGCTCCCGAGGAACTCCTCGATAAAACGGATCTCGGACTTCTGCAGATCACCGTCGCGCAGCGAGATGAAGATCACGAAATGCAGGAAGTCCTTCTTCAGGATATCCCGCAGCGGAAAGCGCTCCTTCGAGACCCGGTGCACGTCCAGATAATCACAGATCTGGTAGCACTGGCGGATGCGCTCTTTTAATTCGGTTTCGGCAGCCTTGCTCATAGATTCTCTCCGGTCGCGGGGCCGGCCCGGCCGGCGCCCGTGAGGTCATTTTATGCATCCATTCCGGCAGTGCCGGTCAGTTCGATGTAATGCGGGATGATATCCTCGTAATGCCCGTCCTTCATGCGGAAGCCGTTCGGGATCACGCCCAGCTGCGTGAACCCCAGCTTCCGGTACAGGGCCAGCGCGCGCGTGTTCGCGGCCACAACGGCATTGAACTGCAGGATCCGGAACCCCAGCTCGGCGCCCTTCCGCAGGCTGTGGCGCACGAGCGCCTTCCCGATGCCCTGCCCGCGCAGGTCCGCGTCGGCCGCGTAGCTCGCGTTTGCGATGTGACCGCAGCGGCCGACATTGTTCGGATGGAGGATATAAAGGCCCACGGCCCTGCCGCTGTCCTCGTCCACCGCGACACCGGTGAAGGACTGTTCCCCGAAAAACGCGGCACCGCTCTCCGCATCCAGGAACTCCTCCTGGGGGTACGCGACGCCGTCCTCCACGACGCGGTTCCAGATCCTGACCGCATCGGGCAATGTCTTCTCACTGATCTCTTCGATATGAAGCTTCAAAAACCGATCCTCCGGGCACATTCTGCTAAATAACAGGTGTTATTCAAAGAGCTCTCAACGAATAAAGTTCGTCATAGCGCCGGCTTCCTTCTCCGGCATGCCGAACTGCTCTTTCCCGAGGGCAATACTCTTCATCAGGAACACCATGTTCTTCGCGAGCGTGCGCATGGTCGCGAGGCCTTCCTCGTCCTGCTTCGCCTCGCCGGGCATCATGCCGTGGATCATATTCCAGTAGCGGCTCGAGACCACGGGCATCTCCGAAATGGTAAAGTACTTGTTCAGCTCGTCAAACGTCGAGGTGTTTCCGCCGCGGCGGCAGACCGTGACGGCGCAGCCGACCTTCATGGCTTTATCAAAGGAAGTGCTGTAGAACAGGCGGTCCAGGAACGAGATCAGGTTTCCGTTCGCGGATGCGAAATAGACCGGGCTCGCAATCACGACGCCGTCCGCCTCGGCGAACTTCGGGGCCGTCTCATTGACCAGATCCTTCATGACGCACTTCCCGATCGTCTTACAGGCATTACACGCCATGCACCCGCCGATGGGCTGTGCGCCGGCATTCACCACCTCATATTCCACGCCTTCCGCGTCGAAAACTTTTTTCATCTCTGCCAGTGCCACTTCCGTGTTCCCGCCGCTTCTGGGCGAGCCGTTGATTATCAGAACTTTCATCACGACACTCCTTCTACCAATATTCACACGAAACAGCGGTCCGGACAACCGGTACCGCAAGGTTAATTGTACCTGTTTCGGGGAAAGAAAAAAAGACCCCGGAAGGACTTCTTCCGGGATCTGTCAGGTCTTCGGTTTCTGTCTGCCGGGCCCGCAGGGCTCGACCGGTCACTCATCAATCCGCATGCTCTTCATGAACTTGGGCATCGCGCCGCCCAGGTCAATGGGAAGCTTCGTCTTCCGCTCACTGGTCGCGGTGATTTCCTCTTCCCGCTCGGTGTTCCCCAGCAGACGGTTCACGATATAGATGACGTCCACCGCGAAATTTTCCACGCGGTAATAGTCGTTCTCGTTCGGGTGCTTCTGCGCGCCGCGGCCCAGGAAACCGGCGTTCCCCTGACGGTCTGCACCCAGTGCATCCGTGGTGCCGAGGAAATACACGCCCTTATCCTTAAAGATCTTCTCCAGTTTCGCAACGTAGCGGTCATTCAGCGACTTCGCGTGCGTCAGCACCAGGAACACATACTGATCCTCCCGGAACTCCATGCGCTCGATCACTTCCAGCATCCGCGGATCGATCTCTCCGTTATACACGCCGGAAGCAAAACCGATCACATCAATATTCGAGATATCCGGATAGGCGATCTTATTTACGTCCGAGATCTCGCACTCCAGGACCTCCGCCACATGCTGTACAATGTCCTTCGTGTTTCCGGTCTTCGTCGCGTAAAAGATCAGTCCCTTAAAAGTGCTCTTTCCGAGTTTGTGCTTAATATACATGTCTATACCGCCTCTTCACGCGGAGCCCGCGCCGTGCCTGTCCGGCGCCCGCGATCTATCATATTCTCACAGAGTATTATCATATGAGAAAACGCCGATACTTTCAATACTGAAGTTTCGGCGTCTGTATGTTACGATCCGCGTATGTGCGTTACGATCCGGCGTTTCCGTTCCCGCCGGACCGGTCTCACTCGATGTCGAATTCCGGCGGCACGTCGATCTCGTCGGACACATACTTCCCGTTCTTCTTCCGCTGGCGGACGCACTCCGTCAGCAGATATTCAATCTGGCCGTTCACCGAGCGGAAGTCATCCTCCGCCCAGGCCGCGATCTGCGCGTAGAGCTTTGCCGACAGGCGCAGCGGAATCTGTTTTTTGGCATTGTCCTTCATTAATACAGGCTCCCGGAATTCACCACCGGCTGCGCGTCATGGTTTCCGCACAGGACCACGAGCAGATTCGAGACCATGGCGGCTTTGCGCTCCTCGTCGAGCTCGACCACGTCATTCTCACTCAGGCGCTCGAGCGCCATCTCCACCATGCCCACGGCGCCGTCCACGATCATCTTCCGCGCATCAATGATGGCCGAAGCCTGCTGGCGCTGCAGCATGACCGCCGCGATCTCCGGCGCGTACGCCAGATACGTGATGCGGGCTTCCAGCACCTCGATGCCGGCGATGTCGACCTTCGACTGGATCTCTTCCTTAATGCGGTTCGCCACGACCTCACTGGAGCCGCGCAGGCTGCCCTCGTCCGCAATGCCGTCGCCGGTCGTATCCACGTTCGGCGCCACGTCGTAAGGGTAAAGCCGGACGATGTTGCGCAGCGCGCTGTCGCACTGCAGCGAGAGAAACTCTTTATAGTTATCCACATCGAAGACCGCCTTCGCGGTGTCGGTCACGCGCCAGATGACCGCGATCCCGATCTCCACGGGATTACCCAGGCAGTCGTTGATCTTCTGCCGGCTGTTGTTCAGGGTCATGATCTTCAGCGAGACCTTCTTATTCACCGGAGCAGCCTTCGCGGCAGCGGCACTCTCCGTCGCCGTGACGAACAGGCGCTTCTTACTGTCGGAATCCACGTCTCCGCTCTGGTTCAGCTTCGTCTCCGCGGCGGGGTTCACCGCCACGCAGAAGGGGTTCACGAAGTAGAAACCGTTTTCCTTGATGGTCCCATAGTACTTGCCGAACAGCGTGAGCACCAGCGCCTCCTGCGGGCCGACTACTTTCAGCCCCAGGAACAGGATCCACGCAAAGCAGCAGACCACGATCCCGAGGAACACCGGCAGCGGACTGAAGGCGATGCCGAAGATGATCGCGGCAAAAGCCAGAATGTAGATCACGATGGTCAGGACCAGCATCAGTCCGCCTGTTCCTTTTCTGTGCAGTACTTTCTCAGTCATGATTTCTTCCTTTCCCGGAAATACTTCCGTCAAACATGCTCACATTCCTCATGCTCCCTCCTCCGCGGAGTCATATATGAATGTGATATCAATATGATATCAGTTCCGGGGCGGTTGTCAAGAAAAATCACAGACCGTAAAAAAACCGCTGCCTTCGGTTTCGAAAGCAGCGGTCAAAAAGCCCTTTATCCACGGGCGCCTTATCTTCCGTTGTACCTGTTCTCACAGTCCCTTCACAAACGCCCGGATCAGATCCAGCGTCTGCTCCAGATCCGCGTCCGTGTGCGCGGCCGACAGGAACATGGCCTCGAACTGCGACGGCGCCAGGTAGATGCCATTGTCCAGCATGTACTTAAAATACTCCGCGTAACGCGCGGTGTCGCTCTTCTTCGCCGAAACGTAGTCCGTCACCGGCTCGCCCGAGAAGAACACGCTGGCCAGCGAGCCCACATGGTTCACCTGCACAGGCACGCCTGCCTCAGCAATGATCCGCGCGATCTCCCCGTAGAACCGGTCGCCCTTCGCGTTCAGGTCCTCGTAAAAGTGCGGAGTATCGCGCAGCGTCTCAAGCACCGCCAGACCCGCGGTCATCGCGACCGGGTTTCCGCTCAAGGTGCCCGCCTGATAGACAGGACCTACCGGCGCCACGCACTCCATGATCTCTCTTCTGCCGCCGTAAGCGCCGACCGGCATGCCGCCGCCGATGATCTTTCCGAACGTGGTCAGATCCGGTACGACGTTGAAAAAGCCGCGCGCGCCCGCCAGCGACAGGCGGAAGCCCGTGATGACCTCATCGAAGATCAGCAGCGCGCCGTTCTGGTCGCACAGATCGCGCAGTCCCTGCAGGAACCCATCCGCCGGGGGCACCACGCCCATGTTCGCCGCGACCGGTTCCACGATCACGCAGGCGATCTCGCCGGGGTTCGCCTCGAAGAGCGAGCGGACGCTCGCGAGGTCGTTGTACTGCGCGGAAAGCGTATCGCTCGTGCAGCCCTTCGGCACGCCCGCTGAATCCGGCATGCCCTGCGTCATGAGGCCGGAGCCCGCCGCGACCAGCAGGCTGTCCGAGTGCCCGTGATAGCAGCCGTCGAACTTCACGATCTTATCCCGGCTGGTAAAGCCGCGCGCCAGACGGATCGCGCTCATGACCGCCTCGGTACCGGAATTCACCATGCGCACCATCTCGATGCCGGGCACGATCTCGCAGATCAGCTCCGCCATCAACACTTCCTTCTCGGTCGCCGCGCCGAAGCTCAGCCCGTCGCGGATGGCCTCCGCGACCGCCTCTGCGACCTCTTCGTGGTCATGTCCCAGGATCATGGGACCCCAGGAGCCCACGAAATCAATATAGTTCTTCCCGTCCGCGTCGAAGATCCGGTCTCCGTGCGCACGCTCGATGAACCGCGGCGTGATGCCCACGGAACCAAACGCCCGCACCGGCGAGTTCACGCCGCCGGGAATGTGCTTTTTCGCGCGTTCGAAAAGCTTCTCAGAAAAATCCATATTTACCTCCTTGGGTCACGCGCAGGCCCGAAGCCTGCTGCGTTCTCCTCCGCTCACCCAATCTTTCCTTCCTTAATGCACTTCGCGATCTCCTTCGCGAAATACGTCAGGTAAATATCGACGCCTGCGCGATACGCCGAAACCGCCATCTCGCACATGATCTTCTCCTCGTCGATCCAGCCTTTCTCCGCCGCTGCCTTCACCATGGCGTACTCACCGCTGACCGAATAGGCCGCCACGGGCAGGTCGGTCGCGTCCTTGACCTCGCGCACGATGTCCAGGAACGACATGGCCGGCTTCACCATAATGATGTCCGCGCCCTCCTCGACGTCGAGCATGGCCTCCTTCAGGCCCTCGCGGCGGTTATGCACGTCCATCTGATAGCTCTTGCGGTCGCCGAACGACGGTGCCGAACCCGCCGCCTCGCGGAACGGGCCGTAGAAGCTCGACGCATACTTGACCGCGTAGGACATGATCGGGGTCCGCACATGGCCGTGGCTGTCCAGCATCTCGCGGATGGCGCGCACGCGGCCGTCCATCATATCGGACGGAGCGACCATGTCGGCGCCCGCCTCGACATGCGACAGCGCGGTCTTCGCCAGCAGATCGAGCGTGCTGTCATTGTCCACGTAATGACCGTCCAGCAGGCCGCAGTGACCGTGGGACGTGTACTCGCACATGCAGACATCCGTGATCAGGTACAGATCCGGGAACTGCTCCTTTGCCCGGCGCAGCGCGCGCTGCACGATGCCGTCCGCCGCGTACGCCTGCGAACCGCACTCGTCCTTATGCTCCGGAATGCCGAACAGCATCACATTTTTCACGCCCGCATCCAGCAGTCTGGTGAGTTCCTCGTCCATGCGGTCCACGGTGTAGCGGTTCTGTCCGGGCAATGCGGAGATCTCCTCCACGCGGTCCTCCCCGTCCATGACGAACATCGGGTAGATGAGGCTGTCCGCGCTCACGCGGGTCTCGCGCACCATAGCGCGGATGCGCTCGTCGGTTCTGAGTCTTCTGGGTCTGATGGTCATATCCATGTTCATGATCTGTTTTCCTTCTTTCTGATCAATGTTCCGGCTGCTGACGGTTCCTGTGCCATCGCCGGTCAATGCTCTCGGCGTGCCGCCCGCAGCGCGTCCGCTTCCTCTTCGATCTTCGCGATCACCGAATCCATGGTCGCTTTCTCCGACATCAGTGTCTTCATCCCAAAGCTCTCCGCGCGGGCGCGTGTCTGCTTTCCGATGCAGACCGCCGTGATCTTCGTAAAGTCCGGCGTTTCCCCGGACGTCCCGTCGGACAATGCCTCGGCAAACGCCGTCACCGTAGACGCACTCGTGAAGACGCAGGCGTCGATCCGCCCCGCCTTCAGCATGGATGCGACATCGACCGGGCCGGCCGACTCGTGCACGGTGTCATAGGTCGAAACTTCCGTGACCTGCGCTCCGGCCTTCGTCAGTTCCTCGACCAGCTCGGGGTTCCCGATCCGGGCGCGCGGGATCAGGATCCGCTCCCCGCCGGAAAGCGCCGCCCCGAGCTCGCGCCCGAGCGCCTCGCCGTCATAGACGGAGGGGATGAAGTCGGTCTTCAGTCCATAGGCCGCGAGCGCCTTCTCCGAGCCTTTTCCGATCGCGGCAATGCGGATACCGAACAGCTCGCGGATATCGTGCTCTTTCAGGAACACCTCGAAGAAGATGCGCACGCCCGAAGGGCTGGTGAAGACGATGTAATCATACGCTGCGCCGGCATTGCCCGCCGTACCGGAGGCACCGGCCACACTGGCATTGCCTGCCGCGATCTGCGCGAACGCTTCCTCGAGCTCCGCGTTCGGGACGATGGGCTCCGTGCGGATGGCCGGCATCTCGATCACCTCGGCGCCCTGCTTCCGCAGCTTCTCCGACATGCCCGAGATCAGCTTTCGCGGTCTGGTCACGACCACGCGCAGACCTGAGAGCGGCATCTTCTCACGCCAGTAGAAGCGCTCCGCCAAAGCGCAGACCTTTCCGACCACGATGATCGCCGGGGCCTGAATGCCCGCGCGATCTGCCTCCGCTTTCAGCGTCTGAAGATCCGCCACCACGCGCCGCTGACCGGCCGTGGTACCCTCCTGCAGGATGGCCGCCGGGGTCGCTGGGTCCATGCCCGCCGCGATCAGCCCGCCGCAGATGTCTTCGAGTGAGGTCACGCCCATCAGGAAGACCAGCGTGCCGCCGGTCCGCACAAGCGCCTCGAAATCAATGTTGTAAGACTCGCCCTGACGCTTATGCCCGGTCACGATATGCAGCGATGAGCAGAAGTCGCGGTGCGTCACGGGGATGCCGTTATACGCCGGCACCGCGATCGCGCTCGTGATGCCCGGCACGATCTCGAACGGCACATCGTTCTCGCAGAGAAGCTCCAGCTCCTCTCCGCCGCGGCCGAACAGGAAGGGGTCGCCGCCTTTCAGGCGCACCACGACATTGCCCGCCTGCGCCTCGCGCATCAGCACCCGGTTCATCTCCTCCTGGGGCATCGTGTGATTGCCGGCGCGCTTGCCCACGTCGATCAGCTTCGCACCGGCCGGCGCCATGGCCAGGACGCCCGGTCCCACCAGCGCGTCATAGACGACCACGTCCGCCTGCGCCAGGACCGCCCTGCCTTTTAATGTAAACAGCCCCGGATCTCCCGGGCCCGCTCCTACCAGATAGACCTTTCCCATCATAAATATCACCTGTTATTTATCTTTTTTCATGCTTTCTACGCGTGCTTTCAGCTCGCGCGCACTGTCAATGCCGATCTCCGCCGCCGTCTGACGATCCGCGCAGGGCCGCTCCGCCCGGCAGGTATCCCAAACCATGGTCTTCTCGTCGCAGTAAAGCCCGCGCAGAGTCAATGTCCCCTCCGCCCAGACCGCGTGCGCCGCGATGGGCGACGAACAGCCGCCGTCGAGTTCCCGCACGAAGGCGCGCTCGCAGACAGCCGCAAACGCCGAAGGTTCATCCTCGAACCCGTCCAGATACGCATGATCCTCTCCGGCACGGCCCTGCACCGCCAGGATGCCCTGCCCCGCCGAGGGGATCACCTCATCCGGCGAGAAATACCGGCTGATCCGGTGTCCGAGCCCCATGCGCTTTAGACAAGCTTGACGCGGTTGGCAATACGACGGCGGCAATCGGCAAGGGATTTGCGA
>CAYLPO010000011.1:0-5009 GCA_964385575.1 uncultured Lachnospiraceae bacterium
CGCAGGAACGCCTCATAGCCCATGTTCAGCAGCATGGTCTTCGCGTAGTTCGGGTTCGTCTCATCAATGATGCGGTTGATGTACTTGATCCAGCGGTTCTCGGGGTTGCTGAAATATTTCTTCACCGCCTCGAACTTCTCGTGGTTCACCTTATTACCGATAAACTTCTCGGCCAGATCGATAATCTTCATGTAGGTCTCGGTCTTATCATCCGCCTTCTGCAGATGCTTCACCAGACCGTCCAGCATGACACCGATCGCCTTGCGCTCCGCTGCATGTTTCAGACTTGCCATAGTATTCTCCTCTTATCTTTCCGAAGCCCGCAGGCTCCTCTGATGAATTACTTTTCCTGTCCGCGCGCCAGAACGTCCGTATCCTGGAGTTCCTGATAGCGCTTGATCTTCATGGTCGTGGTCAACGCAAAGTCATTCCGCTTCACTTCCAGCGCGGTGATGGCTTTATAACCGACCATCTGCTTATTTACTTCCTTACAGATCTCCCAGAGGATATCCGCAACTTTCTCTTCATCCGGCTTCTCGAGTCCGTGCAGCGCCTCGATCTCCGCAATATTCGGTTTGATCCGGGCGGTGATGATGAGCTTCTTCGAGTCCTCGACCTCTTTCCCGTAGACCATGCACTCCGCGATCTCGCTGTGGTTCTTCAGCAGCGTCTCGATCTCCTCGGGGTAAATGTTCTTGCCGTTCTGGGTCACGATGACGTTCTTGATGCGGCCCGTGATGTACAGGAAGCCCTCATCGTCCAGGTAGCCGACATCGCCCGAGTGGAACCAGCCCTCCGGATCGATGGCTTCGCGCGTGGCCTTCTCGTCCTCATAATAGCCCAGCATCAGCGTGCGGCTGTGGATGAGGACTTCGCCTTCGCCGTTTTCGTTCGGATCCTGGATCTTCAGCTTCGCGCAGTAGACCGCTTTTCCGGCCGAACCCACATGCAGGTCGTAGTCCGGGGTCAATGCCGCGATGGGTGCGGTCTCGGTCAGGCCGTAGCCCTGCATGAACAGGATGCCGATATCCGCGAACCATTTTCCGACCTCCGGGTCGATGGGTGCAGCGGCCGAGACCAGAATGCGCAGGCGTCCGCCCAGGTTATCGTAGATGCTCTTGAATACCTTATGCTTCATGTTCACGTTCGTCCGTCCGAGGGCGTTCGTCACGTGGATCATGGTGTTCACGAGCTGGGTCTTCTTGCTCTTCTTGATGGACTTCTGGATGTTCTTATAGATGTTCTCCAGAAGGATCGGCACCGCGATGATCGACGTGGGCTTCGACTCCTGCACGTTCGGCAGGATGTAGCGCAGACCCTCACAGACCGCGACGGAGGCGCCGAGGCCGAACGGATACAGGAAACCGATCGACGACTCGTACGCGTGATGCAGCGGCAGGACCGAGAACAGGCAGTCCCAAGGCTGCAGATTCACGTAGACGGCCGCGGCGTTAATGTTCTCGGCCAGGTTCCGGCTCGAGACCATGACGCCCTTCGCAGTCGAAGTGGTGCCCGAGGTGAAGAACAGGACCTTAAAGGCATCCGGCTCGACCTCGATATCCAGGAAGGAGTGATCTCCCTCCGCAACCAGCTTATGGCCCTCGTTCTTAATGTAGTTCAGGCCGATATCGCGGCCGTCGGGCTCGGCGTCCGAGTCCATCTTGATGAACCACTTGATCTGAGGCAGCTGGTCTTTCAGCTTTTCAATGTTCTTTTTCTTCTTATCCGAGTAGATCACCGCGGTCGCGCGCGAGCGGTTGATCAGGTTCTCGATCTCATTGACCGGAAGCTCCTTATCCAGCGGAACAGCGATGCCCGCGCCGCAGAGCATGGTCATATAGGAAAGATACCAGCCATACGTCGTTTCACTGAAGATAATGAACCGCTCATCCTGCATGCCCAGGACCTTCGTGAGACCAGTTCCGAAATCGATGACGTCATCCGTAAATTCACGATAGGTGTACGTTCTGTAAGGCGTCTTATGATCCGGTTTCTGCAGGATCATGGGGTTATCCATGTAGTTCGCGCGCGCGTACCGGAATGCGTCCTTGATCGTCTGGTAACGGCGGCCCGGATACGCTTTCGGATCCTGCTCGTAGACGACTTTCCCGCCGTCGGCCTCGCCTTCCGTGTCCGTGATGGTCTCGTCGATGTGATCGAACTTCATCTTCGGAAACTTCAGAAATTTATCCGGCCGAGGCAGCTTGATATTCAAAGCCATCTGCCTGAACCTCCCTTCAGCTGATTCGCAAAAATGCGTACAGCAAATAATCACAAATTTCTACAGCTATCAAAATACCACACATGAGGAATAACTTTCAAGGTCAAAGTTGGATGAAAGTGTGGTATGGGGTTGGAAAATCGGACAAAAAAGCAGGGGTTGCACGGCAGAAGGCACAGCCGGCGGAAACGTCTTCGCGCTTCCTGCAGTACATGACTTCACACAGAAAGAAAGCCGGCGGCACCGATTCGAGGCAGCGAGAAATCTCCGACGGATTTCTCGCTGCCCGAATCTGAAATGATGGCACGGAAGCCATCATTTCTCCGCCTGCTTTCTTCAGTGTTCAGTCAGAACTGCATGGTCGCGCCTCAATGCTGACTCCCGCCGCAAGAAACCGATCGATTATACTGAGTCTGCCATAGTTTACGGCATAACCGGTCCGGAGAAGCTTGACGAGCGACCATGAGCGACTGACGGATCTCATCGAAAACAGCGGGAGAAAAGATGATGTCCGAATCATGCTTTTCAGCGAGACTGAAAGAGGAACCCCGCCGAGGGTTCCTCTTGAATTCGAGCGGTGCCCGCTGTTTTTGATCAGAGAGACGTCACGGTCGCTCAGGGAGCGAGGAACGTCTTCTCCGGCCGGTTATGCCGGAACGAAAGGCGGCCTGCGGCTGAGCGGTATTCTCACGCTGCAGGCATCGAAAGGCTCAGATTACTTCATTATAGACCTCGATCACGCCCTCGCCCTCGCACAGCGCGCCGAGCATCGGCAGATACTTCTGGAAATGCTCCGCGGCGTTATGCGCCTTGATCGCATCATCATCCTTCCAGCACTCGACAAACGCGAGCACGGACGGATCCTTCACGCTCTGGTTCAGCGTATAGAAGACATTGCCCTCCTCCGCGCGCGACTTCGCGATCAGGTCCTTCGCGGTCTCCAGAAACTCCTCCAGCTTTCCTTCCTTCACTTTCTGCGTGGCTACGATCTTGATCATTTCAAAACCTCCTTGGCATTCATTCCCGGATCAGCTGATCCATTCATTCAGCGAAATATTTTCGTGAAACGCTTCTGTCGTGTCCGGATGTCTGCGTCTATCATACTTCAGGAGATGCGGCGCTGTCACTCAAAACTGCTCCGTGGGCATATTGATATCCGGAAGCAGCCGTTCCCGCTTCTGTTCCTGCCCCCGGCCCGCGGCTGCGGGATCCAGAGGATCGATCTTCTCTCTGCGGATCCGCTTCATAAAACCGCACGCGATCAGCATCGAGGCAAGCTCCGCGATCAAAAACGTCAGCCACACCAACCACAGCAGGGACAGATCATGCCCCACGATCAGCGAGAACACAAACGCCACCGGCAGCACAAACAGGAACTGCCTGCACACCGAAATCACCAGCGACTGCAGACCTGCGTCGAGCGCCTGAAAGATGCCCTGAAACGCCACGTTCGCTCCGGCGAACAGGAAGCTGAGCGAGATCACGCGCATGGCCCCGATCGTCAGCTCCTGCGTCGCGCCGGACAGACCGAAGACCGCGGAAAACGGCCGCGCCAGAAGCTCGAGGGCGATCATCCCCGCTCCCATGATTATCAGGGTGTAACGCATTCCGCAGGAGATGCCGGCATTGATCCGCTCCTTATCGCGTTTGCCGTGGTTAAAGGACACGATCGGCGTGATCGCGTCGCGCAGCCCGAACGCCGCGAACAGCAGGAACTGCTGGATCTTGTAATACAGGCCGTACGCCGTGACCGCCGCCTCGTCGATCCGCCCCAGGATCACATTCATCCCGTAGGTCATGATCGACATCAGCGCCTGGGCAATGATGGCCGGCAGGCCGATCGCATAGATCCCGCGGATCACATTCCCGACCGGACGCAGATACCGCGGGGAGTGGTTCAGCTCACGGTTGAACCGCAGGTGCAGGATCAGTCCCGCCGCCGCGGAGGCGACCTGACCGATCACGGTCGCGATCGCCGCGCCGCGCACGCCCATCGCAGGCAGGCCGAGCAGGCCGTAGATCATGATGGGGTCTAAAACGATGTTCACCACAGCGCCGATGATCTGCGAGATCGTCGAAAACGCCGAACGGCCCGTCGCCTGCAGCAGCTTCTCGAACAGCGCGAAAAAGATCACGCCGAAGGAGAGCGTGCAGCAGATCCGCAGATATTCCGTTCCCATCTCCAGGATGACCGGATTCGAGGTCTGCGTGGAAATGTAAGCGTCCGCGCCGAACAGCCCGAACAACAGGCAGACCGCATAGATCACCGCGCCCAGGAACAGTGCATTGCCCGCCGTACGGCTGGCCTTCTCCGGATCTCCCTGTCCCAGGCTCTTCGACAGCAGCGCGTTCGCGCCCACGCCGGTACCGACCGCAAACGCGACCATCAGCATCTGAACCGGGAAGGCCAGCGTCAGGGCGTTCAGCGCGAGTTCGCCGCCCTCCGCCATATTCGAGACGAACGCGCTGTCGACGATGTTGTAGACCGCCTGCAGCATCATGGACAGGATCATGGGGATCCCCATGCCGAGCATGAGCCGGTTTACGGGCATGGTGCCGAGCTTACTTTCTGTTTGCTGTTTCATGTTGTTATGCTCCTTTGAATTCGTGCAAAAAAGAAAAACGCGCAAACCCGGAACGATCCGGATTTACGCGCTTCGCTACTCGATCGCGCTTATTTTAGCAAATGCAGCGCGAAAAATGCAAGCAGAAAAATTGATCAGATGTGACAAAGAGAACCGTCCCTTTTGTCACCTCAAAACCAGTTCGACGGCATATCGAGCCCCTG
>CAYLPO010000011.1:5019-14549 GCA_964385575.1 uncultured Lachnospiraceae bacterium
CACTGCATGGACTGTTCTTTTCTCAATTCCTCCTCCCGGCGTTTCGCGGCGGGATCCAGGATATCGATCTTCTCCCACTGGATCTTCTTCATAAATCCGGCAGCAAACAGCAGGGTCACAAACTCGGTGATCACAAAAGCCAGCCAGACGACCCAAAGTTTCGCCGTGTCATGCCCGGCGATCAGCGAAAACACGACCGCAAGCGGCAGTACGAACAGGATCTGCCGGAATACGGGGAGCAGAAAAGCCTGCCGGCGGGCCTCAAGCGCCTGAAAGATTCCGTGATAGGCAATGTTCGCTCCTGCGAACACCAGTCCCAGTGAGATCACGCGCAGGGCCACGACCGCCAGTGCCTGCGTGCTGCCTGAGAGCCCGAAGATCGAGGTGATCGGACGCGCGAAGATCTCGATCGCGATCACGCCAACCACCATGATGATCAGTGTATACCGCATCCCATAATAAATGACCTCATTCATCCGGTCGCGGTCCTTCTTCGCGTAATGATAGGCCAGGATCGGTCTGATCGCATCGCGCATGCCGAACCCTGCGAACATCAGGATCTGATAGATCCGGTAGTACAGGCCGTACGCCGTGACCGCGGCTTCATTGACCCGCACCAGGATCAGATTCATCACAAGAGCCGTGACCGCGATCATCGCCTGCCAGACGACGACACGCCACCCGACCGCATAGATCCCGCGGATCACGTCCGCATCCGGTCTCATCGACCGCGCGGATAGTTTCAGCTCCGTATTCGATCTCAGGCAAAAGATCAGACCCATGACCGCGGACACACACTGCCCGATCACGCTGGCGATGGCCGCGCCGCGCACTCCCAGGCCCTGGATCCCGCCCAGGCCGTAAATCAGGATGGGGTCCAGCACCACATTCACAGCCAGACCGACGATTCTGGAAGCCGTTGCATAAGCGGCCCGGCCCGTCGCCTGCAGCAGTTTTTCCAACAGCACAAAGAAGACCATGCCGAAGGAGAGCGTGCTGCAGATGGTCAGATAGTCTCTGCCCATCTCCAGAATGACCGGATTTGCGGTCTGCGCGGCCATATACGGGCCCGCGCCGAACAGCCCGAACAGCAGACAGGCCAGATAGATCATGATTCCCAAAAACAGGGCGTTGCCTGCCACGCGTCCGGCTTTCTCCGAATCTCCATGACCGAAACTTTTTGACAGCAGCACATTCACGCCTACGCCGGTACCGACGCTGAATGCCACCATGAGCATCTGGACAGGGAAAGCCAGCGTCAGCGCGTTCAGCGCGAGTTCTCCGTTCTCTGCCATGTTCGAGACAAACGCGCTGTCAGCAATGTTATAGACAGCCTGCAGCATCATGGCCAGCATGATCGGGATACCCGTCCCCAGAAGCAAACGGTTCACCGGCAGGCTGTCGAACCTGTTCTCCCCGCGGGCGTTCAGCTGTTCGTTCACACGGGCGTTCTGTTCTTGTTCCATATCCTCAGTTCCTCCGATATAAACAGAAAACACGCAGATCCGGAATGATTTGGACCTATGCCAAAAGCGATTTCATCATATTCCTTGAGTGTGCGTTCCTCAAGCCAAAAAGAGTATAAAAATTCAATTTTTTCGTAAAGATTTTTTCAAAAACAGAAAACGGATCCCGGGGATCTTCCCGCAGGCCGCCGCAATGACATAACTGACCGCAAGCGTCCCGATGGCTGCCAGCGCCGCGGTCCCGATCGTCGTCCGGGCCGTATCGGTAAAAAACGCTGCCCGGAAACAGATGCGGATCACCGCAATGTGGACCAGATAAACACCAAAGCTGTTTTCCGAGAGAAACGCGAGCAGGGAAGCCTTTCTTCCGCCGCCGCTCATCGATACAGCCAGCAGCGCCGCAAACAGCAGCACTGCGGTCAATGTGATAAACGGCGAGTAATACCACCAGATGTCCAGTCCGCGGGCCGCGAAAGCATTCTGATATCCATCATTGATATATGTGACCAGAAACGCCGCGGCAGACACCGCGGTCAGAGCAGCGAACGCAGCCCCTGTCTTCGGCACATGACCTTTCGCGGTCCGCTGTACGTTTTTTCGTCCGAGGAGCCTGTCGCGCAGCAAATACCCGGTCAGCACGAACGCCGCGTACAGAATCAGATCTGCATGCTGACGCCCCGCGCCGACCCCTGCCGCCAGCCGAAGCCCGTTTGCGACAAACAACGCGCAGACCAGAGCCGTAAGGGTATGCGTCTTCAGTTTTTTCACCTGCGCAAGCAGCGGCATTAAGACATAAATCGCCACGGCAAACGCCATATACCAAAGATGTTTTTCACCGGGTGCCAGCGCCAGCGACCGCATAAAGCGGCAGCGTCCGCGTCAGCCAAAACCGGCGCGGCGCGATCTCCCGGGGGATCAGGAGTGCTCCCGTCAGCATGAAAAACAGCGGTACGCCCATGCGCCCGAACAGATACGTCAGCGCATCGACCGGAACGCCGCCGGGAGCCAGAGAAAAATTCCCGTTCTCCTGACAGTGAATCCAGATGACGGAAATGATCGCGACAACGCGAATCAAATCCAGGTGAATATCACGTTTTCGTTCCATTTTGCCAACTCAGTCTCCGAAGGAAGCGCGCAAATCCGGTTCTCCGGATCTGCGCGCTTTCGACAGCCTCACTCTCTGAGACATCTTATCCTCAGAAGACTCAATCCTCCAGATCCTCGATGTAGTCCGCCGCGCTGTCAGCTGCCATTCTGCCGGAGTTCACCGCGAAGCCCATGGTGTTGCCGGGCAGCGTGAAGTTATAGCTGTCGCCGTAGATGGTGTTCGCGTCGGAACCCGCGCTGTACAGGCCCTCGATGGGCAGCTGGTCCTCGTTCAGAACCTCGCAGTACTGGTTGATGCGGACGCCGCCGACCGTGCCGTAAGCGCCCAGGTAGAACTTGCCGACCAGGTATTTGCCTCTTCCGGTGATCGCGTGCAGGTACTTCTGAGGCTTATGGAACTTCGTGTCCACGCCCTTCTCGCACATCTCGTTGTACTCGTCGATGGTATCCTGCAGGATATCCGGGTCAATGTCGAGCTTCTCCGCCAGCTCCTCGACGGTCTCCGCCTCGAAGTAGCCCTCATAACCCTGCTCGACCGCCAGCGCCGCCTGTCCGTCGAACTCCAGGAAGGCGTCCGCCGGGTGCACGATATCCACGATGTCCGGACCGTTCTTCTTATACTCGCGCAGGATGCCCTCATCCATGATGCAGTACGCATAATGGCCGGGCTGCATGCCGATGGCGTTTCCGGCGTAAGTCGTATTTCCCATGTAGCCCTCGTTCATGAAGCGCTCGCCGAACTTGTTGATCAGCAGGTTCGGCTGACGCAGCACGGCGTCCAGCAGGAACCAGCTCATGTTGTCCGGGATCTGGTAGATGGCCTCGATGTTCGGGTTGAACTTCACGGCTCCGACGTCCCACATCATCTTCAGACCGTCGCCGTTGATGCCGGGGATCTGGAACGGGAAGTAGTCCTCTCCCAGGTTCAGGCCGAACTCTTCCTTGATCATCTCCTTGTTATTACCGAAGCCGCCGGTCGCGACGATGACGGCCTTGCCGCGGACTTCCAGCTCCTCGCCGTTCTTATCCACGGCCTTCGCGCCGCAGACCTTGTCGTCCTCGACGATCAGAGAGGTCGCGGGGGTCTCGAGTAGGATCTCGCAGCCCAGCTCCTTCGCGCGCTCGGTCAGGACGCGGACCATGGCGCTCGCGGCACGCGGGCCGATCTCGCCGTTCTCGGGCTTGACGATGTGCCAGGTCGCCGCCGACTCCTTAAAGTAGCGGAAGGCTCCGGCGAACTCCACGCCCATGTCCTGCAGCCACTCGATGGTGTCGGCGGACTTGTTGAAGTACGTCGACACCAGGCCGGCATCCACGCGCCAGTGCGTGTACGTCATGTGGATGTCGAGCGCTTCCTCGACGCTGATGTCGTTGAACTGCTCCTTCTGGATCTTCGTCGCAATACCCAGAGGACCCATGCCCATATTCGCGGCGCCGCCGGTGGCACTGGATTTCTCCAGAATGATGCTCTTCAGGCCTCTCTCGCCTGCGGTGACCGCAGCGGCCAGTCCCGCGGGACCTCCTGCCACGATGACCAGATCGGTTTCCATGGTTCTCATCGGTCATTCCTCCTTCAATTTTTTAACAGATCACTTTTTCGCTTTCGCAAATGTACGTTTTCTCTTTCCGCTGCGCTCTCTGGCGGGCGCCTCTTCGGCACCGCCCTCGTCGGACGCGGCCGCGGCAGACGCGGCTTTCTTCAGCCTGACGGGGTTCTCTGCATTGCGCGGGACCTTTCCCGCGATGAAGCGGATGGCGCCCTCGGGGCAGGCCTTGACGCAGGCGCCGCACCGCGTGCAGGCAAACGCGTCGATCAGCGAAGTATAGCCGGCTTTCAGCTCAATGGCGTCCGCCGGGCAGACCGCCTTGCAGGCACCGTTCCCGGCGCAGGCAGACGGGTCAATGTAGTAGTTCAGATAGGCTTTGCAGACGCCCGCGGGGCACTCCTTCTTCCGGATGTGCGCCTGGACTTCGTCCTGGAACTTCTCCAGCAGCGACAGCACCGGCATGGGCGCGTCCTCGCCGAGTTCGCAGTGATACGAGATCCGCATGGCCTCCGCGATCTCCTTCGCGAGCGGCATCTCCGGCCCCTTCGCCAGACCCTTCTGCACCTGTCCGACTCTGCCGGACAGCTGGACCAGACCCTCTCTGCAGTAGGTGCAGCGGCCGCAGCTTTTCGCGCGCAGCACCTGCAGCTCTCTGACCGCGCGGTCCACCATGCAGTCCGTGTCCGGGACGATGCGCAGCACGCCCGAGCGCGCGGGCAGGTCCGCCGCCTTCATCTCCAGGATCTCCGCCGCCGGGATAAACGTGTGGTCCGCCAGGACAGCCTTCATGCCCGCTGCAGTCTCCTCTGCGCCGGCGCTTTCCGTCGACGTCCCGCAAAACGCCTGCAGGATCTCCGCCACGGGCTCCTGCGGATCCGCCTCCGTGAGCGGGCCGTCCTCCACGGCCAGCAGAATTCCGGGTTCCTCCCCGGACAGGATCTCCGCCGCGCGGTAGAGTTCGTCCAGAGGAATGTGCCGGTCTTCCCGGTGATCGGTCCGAAGGACCATGTCGCCGGTCTCGATCTGCAGCGCCAGCCCGGCCGCTTCCGCCGCCTGTTTCAGCGCTTCGTCTCCGCCGCAGGCCTCTTCCCTGCGGATGATCAGCGCGCCCTTCGCGCCGGTCAGCACGGCATACGCCTTCAGTCCGGCCGTGATGCCTTCCGGATCCGCCGAGAGCAGCTGCTCCCTGCGGTACTCGGTGTCACTGTTCGAGACCGCGCCGATGACCAGGCCGGCCACCGGCTCCTGCGCCCCCAGACATTTTTCCAGGTTCTCCGCGGTAAAGGCCACGCCTGCCGTCAGCAGTTCCGTATGACGCGTAATGCTTCTCATACTTCCGCCTCCTTTCCGCCCAGAGCCGAATCTTCGGCCGCAGCACCGGATGCGCTGTAGTCGCTCCAGATGTGCGGGCTCGCGACCGTGAACCGGAGATCGCACTGCAGGCAGCGCTCCGCCTCGCCGCAATGCTCCGCCTCCGCGATCCCGCAGCTGATCTGCCGGAAGTCCGCCTTCCGCTCACCGGCCGGCAGGAACTGCTCTTCCTTCCGCTCCAGATAGCCGAAGCCCTCAATCTTCCCGATGGCGGGATCCGCGGTCTCGCGCTCCAGCAGGGTCTCGGAGATGTCTCCGTTTCCGCCCAGATAGCGGTCAATGGCCGCCGCTGCCTCCCGGCCGGAAGCGACCGCCTGGATCACGGTCTTCGTGCCGTAGATGGCGTCGCCGCAGGCGAACACGCCCTGAACCGAAGTCTCCAGCGTCCCTTCCTTCACCGCGATGCTGTTCGCGCGGCCGCGCTCGATGCCGCACTCCGGCAGCGCCGTCCTCTGGCCGACCGCGAAGATCACGGTGTCGCCCGGAGCCTCGTACTCCGAGCCTTCCTCCTTCGTGATCACCGCCCTGCGGTTCTCATCGAAGTAAAACTCCTTCACAATGCTGAGCGCCACGCCGGTGACGCCGGTCTCGCCGGTGATCTTCTCGAACGTTCTTCCGGGCTCGACCAGCACGCCTTCCTCGGCAGCCTGCTCGATCTCCTCGTCGTCCGCCAGCATCATCTCGCGCTTCTCCAGGCAGGCCAGCCGCACGCTCTCCGCGCCCAGCCGCACCGCGGTCCGCGCGCAGTCAAACGCGACATTGCCCCCGCCAAGGACGATGACATGCTTCCCCATGCCGGTCTCCTCGCCGCGGGACGCCTTCTCCAGGAAATCCGAGTTCAGGAGCACGCCGGGCAGTTCATTGCCCTCCATGGGAAGGCGAACGCCCGCAGTGGTGCCGACCGCGACCAGGACCGCGTCAAACTCGCCCAGCAGCGCCGCAGGATCATCTACGCGGCAGCCGGTCTCCACTTCCACGCCGGCCACCGACAGGTATCCGGCCTCCTTCTGCACGGTCTCGCGGGGCAGGCGATAGGACGGGATGCCGAACTGCATCTGGCCGCCAAGCGCCTCTCTGGCCTCCTTAATGACGACCGCGTGGCCCTTCTTCCCGAGGTAATAAGCCGCGCTCATGCCCGCAGGGCCGCCGCCGATGACCGCGACCTTCTTTCCGGTCGGGGCCTCGCGCTTCGACGCGTTCATCCAGAGGGAATTATCCGTATGCTCCGCGGTGTAACGCTTCAGGTTCCGGATGGAGACCGGTTCGTTCACCTGCCCGCGGCGGCATTCGTTCTCGCAGACTCTGGTGCAGACTCTTCCCAGGCATTCCGGGAACGGCAGTTTCTCGTGGATGACCGCCGTGGCCTCCGCGTACTTTCCTTCTTTGATCAGACGCACATACCGCGGAATGTCCAGATGGACCGGGCAGGCGGTCTGGCACGGGATCAGCGTGTCGCGCTTCTCCACGGGCGAATAATTCAGATAATCTCGGATGGTTCCGGTCGGACAGACCTCTGCGCAGGCACCGCAGAACCGGCAGTCGCTGTCCTTGAGCAACAGGTCATGCAGCGTCCCGACATAGGTCTCGGTGTCTCTCTTGTTATACTGCAGCACGCCCACTTTCCGCAGATCCGCACAGGCACGCACGCAGCGTCCGCACAGGACGCAGCGGTTCATGTCGTGGATCAGCAGCGGATTCCGCTCTTCGGACGGGAATCCCTTCACTCTGGTCAGCATCCGCGTCGCGGAGACGCCCATGTACTGGATCAGTGTCTGCAGCTCGCAGCGTCCGTACTTCACGCAGGTCGAGCAGTCCTCGGGATGCGCCGCCAGAAGCAGCTCCATGGCCAGCTTCCGGAGGTGGCTGATCTCCTCGCTGTCCGTGCTCACGGAAAGCCCCTCCTCCGCCTTCAGTTCGCAGGCGGGCGTGACGCCCTCGCGTCCGTCCACGGATACGATGCACAGCCTGCAAGAACCCAGTTCAGGCAGATCTTCGTGGTGACACAGATGCGGGATGTAGATCCCGTTCTGCAGTGCCGCTGTGAGAACACTCACTCCCTCTTCGGTTCGGATCTCTTTTCCGTCGATCCTGATCGTCACAGCCATAATTGTTCTCTCCTTTGCGAAAGGGCGGCCGACCGTTTACGATCGGCCGCCCTCTTTCGTCCATATACCTCGTTCGCTATGAACTGCGGCGCCCGTCAGCCCGCTCCGAAGCCTTAGGCTTTGGACGCGGCCATGCCGGCCGCGCGGACTGCGGAAATGATGATATTGCCCTTGATCTCCGACACGGGCGCTCCGCGCGAGCAGTCGCAGACCACTCCGTCGAAGCCCTGCAGCATGGGGCCGTAGGAATCCGCGTGGGCGAACTGCTGGATGATCTTCACCGCGACATTGCCCACGTTCAGGTCGGGCCAGATCACGACGTTCGCGCGTCCGGCCACGCGGCTCTCACGCGTCACCTTCTTCGCGGCGACCTCGGGGGAGATCGCGGCGTCGAACTGGAACTCGCCGTCGATGGCCAGATCCGGGCGCGTCTCATTTGCGATGCGCACCGCCTCCACGACCTTGTCGATCAGCTCGCCCTGGCCGCTGCCCAGAGTCGAGTAGCTGACCATGGCCGCGCGGGGCTCCCATCCCAGCAGGGACTGAACCGTCTCGCAGGCCGAAATGGCGATATCCGCGAGCTGCTGCGCGTTCGGATTCGTGCATACGGCGCTGTCGCCGATGGCGATCATGCCGTTCTCGCCGCCCGAAAAGCCCGGGATCTCGCTGATGCCGATACTGGAGACCGTGCTGATGCCTTCCTTCAGTCCGATCATCATCTGACCGGCCAGCAGGACGTCGCCCGTGGTGTTTTCAATGCCCGCAAACGTGACGCCGACGAAGCCGGCCTTCTGCATAGCCATGGCGTAATACAGCGGATCCTGCATGCGGCGCGCGAGCGCCTTCTCTTTCAGGCGGGTGTCCGGCCGGGCCACGAAGGCCTCGATGATCTGCGCCTGAAGCGCCTCATCCGCCGTATCCGCATACTCGAAGACGCCGTCCTCATAGCCGCGCTCCTGCACCAGGGCTTTCAGCTCCGCAGCCGGCCCGACCAGCACGGGAATGATGTACCCGTCCCGGCCCGCCTCGTAGGCTGCCTGCATCATCTTCTCATTCGCCGCTTCGGGGAAAGCCACCTTGATGGGATTCAGTTTGGCTTTCTCGTAAATGGCATCCAACATGCTCATCTTTCGGTCCTCCGTGATCAGAGCTCTTCTTCGACGAGGTCGACCAGGTCTTTGATGGTCTCACACGCAGCCGCGTCCTGCAGCTGGATGAACGCGTCGAGCTCGTTCTCGATCTCGGCCGCCAGTGCGACCATCTGGACCGATGCGCCGCTCAGGTCATCCTTAAAGCTCGTCTCCAGGCTCAGGGAGTCGAGGGGCTTGTCATAGCAGATCGATACCAGTTCAATGATCTTCGCTTCCAGTTCTGTTCTTTCCATAGTCTTTCTCCTTATCTGTCCGGTCCTTGATCTTCCGGTTTATTCTTCATCCAGTTCAAAGACGACCGTCTTATATCCGGCCTCTCTCTCCCAGATCGCCGCGTGGATGTTCACGGGCAGACCCTTCTCGAGAAGCTCGTTTCTCTTTTTCTTATTAATGCCGCGCACGACCGCGTTCAGTTTCGTGCCTTCCTCCAGCTCGACCTCGCCGTAAGCGAACTTTCCGAGCGCCTTATACTCGGGCTTCGAGGAAAGCGCCGCGGGCAGGACGATGGAATGCAGCTTCGCCTTGCCGCTGATCTCGACCCACTCCATGTCCCAGCAGCCGCACTTGTTGCAGGCGTAGACGGGCGGAAACTCGACGTTTCCGCACTTCGTGCACTTCTTGCCGGTGATTTTGCCGGCCTCGAGATTATCGTAAAATGTCTGAACGACCTTTTCCAGTGTAATAGCCATTCTGTTACCTCCTTACTCCGCCGTCCGGATGATGTAGGTGCAGATGTTCTGCGCTCCGCCGTAGCCGCGCAGCATCGCGGTCTTCGGAATCTTC
>CAYLPO010000012.1:0-7527 GCA_964385575.1 uncultured Lachnospiraceae bacterium
ACATTTCCAGGAAAAAGTCATGTCCCGCATCTACCGCGGGAAAGGCATCTTCAAACCCCTGAACACCGGAACCATCGATGAACACGTCCAGTGCGTCCGCGAGTACATCGCGAACATCTTTTTCTATACGAAAAACGGCACGACGATCATGATCGATGCCGGCTACAACTACGAGCGGCTGCGTGAGAAGATGGGTTGGCTGGACATTGCCCCCGAGAGCATCCGGCACATCCTGATCACGCACCAGGATACGGATCATGTCGGTGCGGTCGAGACAGACAGCGACCTGCTGTTTCGGGACGCCACGCTCTATGTCGGCAAGATCGAAAATCGCTACCTGACCGGTGAGGTGCGCAGAAAGGTCATGCACGGCCTCTATAAGCTGCCGCCGGTGCACTCAGAGAACCCGCGCGTACTGCTCGCGGACGGCGATGTCTTTTATATCGACGACATCAAGATCGAGGCGATCATGGTCCCGGGGCACACCTGGGGGCACATCGACTATCTGATCGACGACGCCTACCTGTTCACGGGCGACACGATCTGGTTCGGTTACGACGGCGGGTACAGTTTCATCAATATGCTCGCGGAGGACAATGCCCTCGCGAAGCATTCCCTCGTCAAACTCGAGACGCTGCTGCGGGGCCGCGGGCTCGCACCGAAGATCATCACCGGGCACACCGGCTGGACGGACAGCCTGGACTTCGCGTTCGCGCACAAGGATCAGGTGTGCAATTCCCTGAAACGCCGCCAGGAGCCGGTGGATCCGCGGGCGCCCTACGACGGCTATGACGAGTCGGAGGATACCGAGGCGCGGGCGCGCGGGGCGTGGCTGGCGAGGTATGATGCGTGACGGCATTCGCTGACCGCGAAATGTCGCACAGTTTTTGAGGGGTGTTCCCAAAATGTCCCCGGAACAGCAAAAAATGCTTGCAATCGGGGGATCCCCGGTGTAGAATGCGTTTCACAATTGAAAATTGGTTTGTTTATCAAGCCGCTGCTTTGATAAATGCTGGAGGACTTTTCTGACGGGCGTACTATGCCTGTTTCAGATCCTCAGGGTTTATCAAAGCAGCGGCTTTTTGTCGTGCCTTGAGCAGTACATTGACAACTTCATCCGCAAACGTGCCGGAGCGGATCGCCGGGGAAGCCAGGCCATGATATGAGCGGGCCAGGGGGAGACGCCGGGCGCGGATTGCGACACCAGACAGATGAAAGATTGATGACAGGCAATAGAGAACAGATCAAACGAGTATTGCAGAAAGAGAGGTACGATTTATGACAAACCATATGAGATATGCATTCGAGAAAATGAACAGCGTGACAGCGCTTTCCATCGGTACGTCCGGCCAAATGTTATTGGACACCATGAAAGCCTCCGGTGCCAGCGAACGGTTCCTTCGCGCTGCAGCTTCACTCCCCGCGGCGGGGTATCTGGGCTGGCAGATCGCCTTTGGGGGCGGCGATCCTGCGGCGGATCATTCCGGGGCCGGAGTCGTTTTTGCGGGTCCCGGGGTGAAGCTGACAGGCGAGGATTTGAGCTGGATCTTCCGCGACGTCGTGACTGCTGACGGGAACCCGGAAGCGATCCTGGAAGATCTGTGGGAGAGCGGACGGAGCGTTTACCGGATCCTGCCGGAGCCAGTGAGTATCGGGCAAGAGCGTCAGTCTTCCTATGTCGTGTACCAGCAGGGCGAGACGGAGGTGCGTCCGAAACTGGTGCATTTTGAAGAAATGTCCGCGATGCTGGTGAAAGCCGGAGCGGTGATACGGATCGTGGCGGGCGCGGATCCGGAAGATCCTTCCGGCTGCGGCATGGTCTTTCTCAGCTGCCGGAGGAGATGCCGCTGCGGCTGCGATGCGTATTGTCCATGGCATTTCATCATACGACGATCGAGGAGATCGCGAGGCCGCAGGGGACCGGGGAAGAAAGGGACGCCGGGCAGGTGAAAGCCTCCTCGGCGGAGCAGGGGATGGAAAAGGCCTGCCTTCCGGGAAGCTGCCTGAATAAGATTATGGAGGGACTGCTCGTTTCCTCCATGAAGAATGTGAACAGGGGCGACGATGAATGCTCTGAGGATGTCCTGATCGGCGACGAAGTGAACTTCGACAGCTTCACGCCCCTGGAAGAGCTGGAGCTGAGCGTCCGCGCTTATAACTGTCTGAAGCGGGCCGGCATTGACAGCATCGAGGTGCTCATGTTGCTGACCGATGAAGAGCTGTCACAAGTCCGCAACCTGGGAAGCAGGTCGATCGAAGAGATCCGCGGGAAACTGATCGAGCGCGATGCGGCCAGATCCGGCGGGGCGAATCCGGATACCGCGTCGAAGCCGGTGGACTATGCGGCCGCACTCGAAGAACTCATCGGCCTGGACAATGTCAAAAAGCAGGTTCGAAAGATCGCGGCATTCGCCAGAATGAAGCAGGACATGCAGGCGCAAGGCCGCAGCGATCTCCCGGCGGTCCTGAACATGGAGTTCGCAGGCAATCCCGGCACTGCGAAGACCACGGTCGCCCGGATCCTGGCGGGGATCTTTCATGAGATCGGGCTGCTCTCAAGCGCAGAGATCGTGGAAGTCGGGAGAGCTGACCTGGTCGGAAAATATGTCGGACACACTGCGGACCGGGTACGCGAGGTCTTCCAAAGGGCGAAAGGCCGACTGCTCTTCGTTGATGAGGCATATTCCCTGTTGGAGGGCCAGGAAAGAAGTTTTGGAGACGAGGCGATCAATACGATCGTACAGGAGATGGAAAACCATCGTGCGGAAACGATCGTGATCTTCGCGGGCTATCCGGATCAGATGAAAGACTTCATGGACCGAAATCCCGGGCTTCGGTCCCGCGTGCCTTTCCGGATCTGCTTCGAGGATTATTCCGCCGAAGAGATGCTGCAGATCACAGAGCTCGAGGCGTCGCGCCGCGGGTTTACCATCGACCCGGCTGCGAAAGAGCGGGTGCTGGAGCTCTGCGGGGCTGCGGTCGGTCGAGCGGATGCGGGCAATGGCCGCTTCTGCAGGAACCTCGTTGAGAACGCGATCCTCGAATACGCGGCGCGGGTGTACGGAGACGAAGGTGCCTCGGAACAGAAGGACTGCGTGCTGCGCGCGGGGGATTTTTCGCCCTCGGAGCTGTCAGCCACTGAGGGCACGCAGGGAAAAGCGCCACGGGTGATCGGGTTTCGTGTTTGAGAAGGCACGTTGAGACGGCATCGGCTGAATATCTCTTTCGTCAATGGCATACCCCAAAATGTACATTTCAGTTGAAAAGAATGTACATTTTATGATATTATTTTTGTACAGAAAAGGAGGCGCATACCATGGCCACTGTCACAACCACAGAATTAAGAGAGAATCTGTCAGCTTACATCACATTGTCCCAGACCGAGGACGTCTTCATTAAGCGAAACGGTGTGATCGTATCGACGCTGCGCGCTTACTCGGAAAACCGGAAAGAAAAAGTCCGGCGGCTGAGGGGCGTGATGGAAGGAAACGAACTGTCTTTGGCAGATGCCAGAAAAGAAAGGCTTGATCGCGTATGAGCCCTGATTTGCTGATGATAGATACCTGCATCGTGATCGATTATCTGGAGAACAGAGGACCTGCATGGGCGGATGAGGCGGAGGCGCTTCTGAGTCTGGACGAGAACCAATGTACTCTGTGTATTACCGCGAAGGCAATCACGGATCTTTTCTATATTTTGCACCGCTTTTTCCATGATAAAGAAAAGGCGAAAGCGGTCATAGAAGATCTGCTGGGGCTGTTTCGCATCATCGGAGCGGAAGAAGCGGATGTGGTGAATGCGCTGGGGTCCCCCATAGGTGATTATGAGGATGCGGTGATGGAAGAGACTGCGTTCCGGATCGGAGCGGATTACATCATCACCCGGAACACAGCGGATTACAGGAACAGTCGTATCCCGGTCCTCTCGGCTGGGGAATATGTGAAAAGGGAGGCATGCAGATGAAAAAAGTAGTTGCGATCTGGTCCAGCCCCAACACCGACGGAATGACAGCAGCGGCCAAAAACGAGTTCGTGCGCGGCCTCGCCGATGCGGGCGCGCAGGTCGTGGAGATCCATCTGAACCGGAAGCACCTGGAACACTGCCGGGCCTGCGGCGACGGCTGGGGCACCTGCCGGGCGCAGGGCACCTGCGTCATTCAGGATGACTTCGCGGAAATCTACCGTGCGCTGCAGGAGGCGGACGGGATCGTGTGGATCAGCGCGGTCTATTTCTGGGAGATGACCGAGTGCTTCAAGGCATTTTTCGACCGGCTGCGCCGCTGTGACGCGTTCACCGGGCAGAAGCTGGCGGAGAAGCGCTGCGTCACGATCGCCTGCGCGGGCGGTACCGGGAAGGGCACGCTGGACTGCCTGCAGCAGTTCGAGCGCGGGCTCACGCACATGAACATGCGTGTCTACGACCGCATTTCTGTGATGCGGTATAACCGCGACTATATGATCCCGGCATTGTACGAGGCCGGAAAGACCTACGCCGAGCGGCTGGAGACCGGGTTCGATATGTGGTATTGAGTGCGGTATTGAGGCATTTTGCGAAAGGCTGAGATATGGAGATCGATTATCAGAAGTTCAACTTTTTCTATGACAGATCCGAGACCAGCAAATGTCTTCTGTGCCACGATCCGGAGTGCACGAAGGCGTGTCCGCAGAACGCGGAAGTGGGGGAGATCCTGCGGTCTTTATATTTTAAGAACTTTCTCGGGGCGGTCCGCAAACTGACCTGCGACTGCACCGACTGTCCTGCGCCCTGCGAAAAGGCGTGCGTTCTCGCGGACACGAAAGACCCGGTCGATATCCGGCATCTGATGCTCACCGTGAAAGAGGAGAGCCCGGAGCCGTTCGATTACCGGGTCGAAACGGCAGACCTGTCGACGGACATCTGCGGTGTCCGGCTGGACAATCCGTTTCTGCTGTCTTCGTCGGTTGTCGCCAGCTCCTATGAGATGTGCAGGCGCGCCTTTGAAGCCGGGTGGGCAGGCGCCGCGTTCAAGACGATCTGCAGCTTTCCTCAGCATGAGGCGTCGCCGCGGTTTTCGGTGATCCGGAATCATTCGAATGCCTTTTGCGGCTTTAAGAATATCGAGCAGCTCTCGGACCACAGTGTCGAGGAGAATATGCAGATCTTCGAGAAGCTGCGAAAAGAGTTTCCCTCCAAGGTCATGATCGCGTCGATCATGGGACAGAATGAAGCGGAGTGGACGGAGCTGGCGGCCAAATGCGAGGCGGCGGGCGCGTCGGTGATCGAATGCAACTTCTCCTGCCCGAATATGGAGTCGGCCGATCTGGGGATCACCATCGGTCAGTCCGAAGAACTGATTGAAAGATTTACGGCGGCCGTAAAGCGCGGAACCAGCCTGCCGGTGCTGGCGAAGCTCACGCCGAACATCACCGACATGGTACCTATGGCCCTGGCTGCCAGACGCGGCGGCGCGGATGGCATTTCCGCCATTAATACGATCAACTCCATTACCGGCGTCGATATCGCCACACTGACGGCAGAGCCTTCCGTGCACGGCAAGTCCATTGTCGGCGGCTACTCTGGTCCTGCCGTGAAGCCTATCGCGCTGCGCTTCATTTCCGATCTTTACAAGTGCCCGGACCTGAAAGGAATGCATCTGAGCGGCATGGGCGGCATCGAGATCTGGCGCGATGCGCTGGAGTTCCTGCTTCTCGGCGCGGGCAGCGTCCAGGTCACCACGGCGGTGATGCAGTATGGCTACCGGATCATCGACGATCTGCTGGAAGGCCTGACAGAGTACATGAAGTGTAAGGGGATCGCGTCGGTAAAAGACCTGGTCGGCGGCGCGTCGCATTCGATCGTGGACCGGCAGAGCATTGAACGGGATACGGTCCTGCTTCCGGCCTTTCGTTATGACCGCTGTGTCGGCTGCGGCAGGTGTTATATCTCCTGTATGGACGGCGGGCATCAGGCCATATCGTTCGATCCGGTAAAGCGCAGGCCGCAGCTGGACGGCAGGAAATGCGTGGGCTGCCACCTGTGCAGGCTGGTCTGCTCTGAGAAGGCGATCGATGTAACGAAAAAGGTGATTATCAGACACACTGCAGACGAGTGAAAGGCATGAGGTGCGAACATGAGTGATTATCGCCGGGACGACCGGGTATCTGCACATGACAGGCGATATGCGAAAAAAAGGAAGCGGCCCGCGTTTCTGATCGTGATTTTGATTCTGGCTGCCGCTGCCGTCATTGTTTCCGCTGCGCTCGGCAGCCGCAGGAGCGCGGCCGATGCGGATGTGGGCAATGCCGGCTCAGACTCGCCGCAGGGCGCTGCGGCAGGGGATCCGGGCCGTGCAGGGGATGCAGGAACATCGGCGGGCTCCGGAGCGTCCGCGGAAGCAGGCGAGGCGGAGACGCCGGAATCCGCACCCGAGACCGAAGCTGCACCGCACATTCAGAGCGTGACGATCTCGGCGGCGGGGGACATTGCCCTCGGCACGCTGCAGACGCACGGCTACGAGGGTTCGCTGCGCGAGATGGCCGAGGAGAACGGCACCGCGTATTTCCTGCAGAACGTCCGTCATGTCTTCGAAGCGGACGATATGACGTTTGTGAACTTTGAGGCGGTCCTGACGGATTCGACCGAGTCCCGCACGGACCAGGAGTTCCTGATCCGCGGGGAGCCCGCGTGGATCGCGGCATTGCCCGAAGGGAGCGTTGAGGCGGTCGGTTTCTCGAACAACCACGACTGGGACTACCTACAGCGCGGCTGGGACGACACGGTGGCGGCGTTCGAGTCCGCGGGGCTCGTGTGGTCGGCGGAGGATCATTACGGGTATTACACGACGGCGGACGGCATCACGATCGGCATGGTGAGCGTGAATAAGCTGAACCGCCTGGATGAGGCCCGGGAGACGCTGCACCGGGGGATCACGGCGTTGCGCGAGGAGGGCGTGGACCTGGTGATCGCGTACATCCATACCGGGGTCGAGATGCAGTATTACCCGCAGGACTACGAGGTGCAGATGGATCACGACTGCATCGACTGGGGCGCGGACCTGGTGCTGAACACGCATACGCACTGCCTGCGCGGCATCGAGCAGTATCAGGGGCGGTTCATCTGCTACGGTCTGGGGAATTTCTGCTTCGGCGCGAACCGGAACCCCAGCGATAAGGACACGATGATCTATCAGCAGACCTGGACGTTCGTGGACGGCGTGCTGCAGCCGGACATCGACGTGCATGTGGAGCCCTGCTCGATCAGTTCGACGCCGGGGCGGAATGACTATTGTCCGACGACGCTGACCGGGTCGGAGTACGACCGGGTGCTGGCAAACATCAATGCCTACAGCGCGCAGTTCGGGACCGTGTTCGATGCGAACGGGGATTATGCGGGGGAGTGAGGCGTTAAGAGATGATCGAACGGTATCGGAAAGTCCAGGATATTGCGCGTGATACCATGGCATATATCGCGGAGCAGATCTTTCCCGGGATGAATCTGCGGGAAGTCCGAAGCCTCTGCGAAAGCAGGATGCGTGAGCTGGGAGCGGAT
>CAYLPO010000012.1:7627-9104 GCA_964385575.1 uncultured Lachnospiraceae bacterium
TACAGGCTGTTGACATCTATAAATTTATCGATTAATTTATAGATACAGGAGGGCGACTATGAACGTTTCGGTAATCAGAGATATTGACAGTGCTACGGTTCCCATCACCCGTTTTAATAAAGGTGAAGCGAATAAGATCTTTGCCGAAGTCAGGGAGGTAGGCGTAAAAGCGGTTTTAAAGAATAATAAACGTGAGGCCGTGATCATGTCTCCTCAGCTGTATGATGCCTTTTTAGATACGATCGATGAGTACATGTTGATTATGGATGCTCACAGACGACTGGAAGCAGATACAGGAAAGTACTACACCTTCGCTGAGGTCATGAAGGAGGCGGGCATCACCGAGGAGGATCTGGCCGATGGCGAAGACGTCGAATTTGAGTGAATGGCTTCCGGATAATGTCACTTTTCATGAAAAAGCTCTTTCGGATTTTCTGAGACTCGATCGCTCTATGCAGATACCGGTCGCTAAAGCCATAAAGAAAGTGGCAGAGAATCCGAAACCGATCTCGGAGGGCGGGTATGGAAAACCTCTGGGAAATCGTTATGCTTCCGATCTGACGACGCTTCTGAAAGTCAAACTGGTAAAGCAGGGTATTCGAATCGTTTATAGACTCATCCGGGAAGGTGACCGGATGTATATCATCGTGATCGGCGTTCGCAGCGATGAAGAAGTATATAAAGAAGCGGCCCGCCGCCTGGAATAAGATCCGCGACCATGCACGAGTCATGCCGCGGATCGTTTTCTTATAATGCAACTTCCCCGTCATTGTGCTAAAATAAATCAGTTATCCGTCCGACTGCATTGCCCGAAGGCCGCAGAGCCCGGAAGAGCCCGGCTTCGGCACCTGCCGGCGCGGAAAAATGACGCAAGGAGGCATATCATGCATAAGAAAGAAGCCTGGAAAACTTACGACGCCGCGGCGCTTGAGGAGCTGGAGGCACTCAGCGTCCGCTACCGTGATTTCCTGGATCAGGGTAAGACCGAGCGCGAGGTCGTGCGCTACATCACCTCACGCGCGCAGGCGCTGGGATTTAAGACCCTCGAAGAGGCGCGCGCCGCAGGCGGTGCGAAGCCCGGCGACCGCATCATCCACAGCCGCATGGGGAAGATCCTGATGCTGGCGGTCATCGGCACGGAGCCCATGGCGAAAGGCTTTAACTTCGTCGGCGCGCACATCGATTCCCCGCGCCTGGACGTGAAGCAGAACCCGCTGTACGAGGACGGCGGCATGGCCTACCTCGACACGCATTACTACGGCGGAATTAAGAAATATCAGTGGATCGCGACCCCTCTGGCACTGCACGGCGTGATCGCGAAGAAGGATGGCACTGTCGTGCCGGTCTGCTTCGGCGAGGATCCCGCGGAGCCGGTGCTGGTCATTTCCGACCTGCTGATCCATCTGGCCGGAAAGCAGATGGAGAAGAAGGGCGCGGTCGTGATCGAGGGCGAGGACCTGAACGTGATCGTGGGCGG
>CAYLPO010000012.1:9204-14145 GCA_964385575.1 uncultured Lachnospiraceae bacterium
TTCACGGATAAGGAAGAGATCGGCAGCGTGGGCGCGACCGGCAGCCAGAGCCGCTTCTTCGAGAACACCGTGGCGGAGCTGATGGATCTGGCGGGCGAGTACTCCGAGCTGGCGCTGCGCCGCGCGCTGGAGAACACCTGCGTGCTCTCGGCGGACGTGACCGCGGGCTTCGACCCCATCTATGCGAACGCGTTCGAGAAGAATAATGCCGCGTTTATCGGCAGCGGCATCGGCATCAACAAGTACACCGGATCCCGCGGAAAGAGCGGCTCCAATGACGCGAACGCCGAGTACCTGGCGCGTGTCCGCAAGTGCTTCGACGATGCCGGCGTGGACTTCCAGCTGGCGGAGCTGGGCAAGGTCGACCAGGGCGGCGGCGGCACCATCGCCTACATCGTCGCGAATTACGGCGCCGAGGTCGTGGACTGCGGCGTGGCGCTTCTGTCCATGCACGCGCCTTACGAGGTCAGCTCGAAGGCGGATGTGTACGAGGCGATGAAGGCGTACCGCGCTTTCTATATGACGATGGACAGATAATAACACCCGTTATTTATACCTTACGGAGGAATTACCATGGCAAACTTTAAACTGACGCTGATCCCCGGCGACGGCATCGGCCCCGAGATCGTCGGCGAGGCCGTGAAGGTCCTGGACCGCATCGGCGAGCTCTACGGACACACGTTTGAGTATCACGACCTGCTCATGGGCGGCTGTGCCTATGACGCGAAAGGCACCTGCTTCCCGGATGACATCCTGCCGACCTGCAAGGCCTGCGACTCCGTTATCCTCGGCGCAGTCGGCGGCCCGAAGTACGACAGCCTGCCCGGCCCGGAGCGCCCCGAGAAGGCCCTGCTGAAGATCCGCGAGGGTCTGAGCCTGTACGCGAACCTGCGTCCCGCGACCGTGCACAGTGCTCTGAAGGCGGCCAGCCCCATCCGCGCCGACCTGATCGGCGACGGCATGGACATCCTGATCGTCCGCGAGCTGACCGGCGGCATTTATTTCGGCGACCGCGGCACCCGCGAGGGCAAGTACGGCGAGGAGACCTACGACACCGAAGCCTACTCGGAGTTCGAGGTGAAGCGCATCGCTCGGGTCGCCTATGAAGCTGCCATGGCACGCGACAAGCGCCTCTGCAGCGTGGATAAGGCGAACGTCCTGGACAGCTCGCGCATGTGGCGCCGCGTCGTGACCGAGATGAACGCGGAGTTCCCGGAGGTCACATTGACCCACATGTACGTGGACAATGCCGCGATGCAGCTGGTCCGCGACCCCTCGCAGTTTGACGTCATCGTGACGTCGAACATGTTCGGCGACATCCTGTCCGATGAGGCCAGCCAGATCACCGGCTCCATCGGCCTGCTGCCGTCGGCGAGCCTGGGCGAGGGCAGCTTCGGCATGTATGAACCCATCCACGGCTCGGCGCCGGACATCGCGGGGAAGGATATCGCGAACCCCATCGCGACTATTCTCTCCATGGCCATGCTTCTGAAGTACAGCCTGGGGCTGGGGAAGGAGGCGCAGGCCATCGAGGACGCGGTCGAAGAAGTGCTGAACGAGGGGATCCGCACGGCCGACATTGCCGGTGAGGGCGATACCGCCATCGGCACGAAGGCCATGGGCGCGGAAGTCCTGAAGAGACTGAAGTAATCGTGACGGAGCGGCACGGTCTGCCTTTTAAGGGCAGGCTGCGGCCGCTCTGCGTCTCATAAGGAGGAGATCACATGGGAATGACGATGAGCCAGAAGATCCTGGCGGACCACGCGGGCCTCGAAAGCGTCAGAGCCGGCGACCTGATCATGGCGAAACTCGATGTCGTCATGGGCAATGACATCACCGTCCCGCTCGCGGTGCCCGAGTACGAGAAGCTCGGCGTGGAGCACGTGTTCGACCCGGAGAAGGTCGTGATCGTGCTGGACCACTTCGTGCCGAATAAGGATATCAAGGCCGCGGAGAACTCGAAAGTCTGCCGCGAGCTGGCGAAGAAGAACGGGATCACGCATTTTTATGACGTCGGACAGATGGGCATAGAGCATGCGCTGCTGCCGGAGAAAGGCATCGTGGCGCCGGGCGACTGCATCATCGGCGGCGACTCGCACACCTGCACCTACGGTGCACTGGGCGCGTTCTCCACGGGCGTCGGTTCCACCGACCTGGCCGTGGGCATGGGCACCGGCGAGAACTGGTTCAAGGTCCCTGCCGCGAAGAAGTTCGTGATCACCGGCAAGCCCGGGAAGTGGATCTGCGGCAAGGATGTGATGCTGCACATCATCGGACAGATCGGCGTGGACGGCGTGCTCTATGAGTCCATGGAGTTTACCGGCGACGGCCTGCAGTATCTGTCGATGGACGACCGCTTCACGATCGCGAACATGGCCATCGAGGCCGGCGCGAAGAACGCAGTGTTCCCTGTAGATGAGAAGACTGTGGCGTATCTGGACGCGCACTGCACGAAGCCGTATAAGGTCTACGAGGCGGACGAGGACGCGGAGTACGAGGCCGTCATCACGGTCGACCTCTCTGCGCTGCGCCCGGTCGTGGCTTACCCGCACCTGCCCTCGAACACGAAGACGATCGACGAGGCGGCGGGACTGAAGATCGACCAGGTCTATATCGGTTCCTGCACGAACGGCCGCATGGAAGACATGACCGCGGCGGCGAAGATCCTCGAGGGCCGGAAGGTCGCCGACGGGCTGCGCGTGATCGTGGTTCCCGCCACGCAGGCGATCTATCTGGAGTGCCTGGAGAAGGGCTATATCAAGACGTTTATCGAGGCCGGCGCCATCGTCTCGACGCCCACGTGCGGCGCCTGCCTGGGCGGCTACATGGGCATCCTGGCGGAGGGCGAGCGGTGCCTGGCCACCACGAACCGGAACTTCGTCGGCCGCATGGGCCACGTGAAGTCCGAGGTCTATCTGACCAGTCCCGCGGTCGCGGCCGCGTCGGCGATCACCGGCGTGATCACGGATCCGGAGACGGTGTGCCCTGCGGAGGCGTAAGCATTGCCCGGTGCGGGCCTGAAAGGAGTTGGATATGGAAAAGGCGAAAGGCCATGTGCATACCTTCGGCGAGGATGTGAACACCGACGTCATCCTGCCGGGCAAGTATCTGAATGTCACGGACCCGGATGAGCTGGCTTCCCACTGCATGGAGTCGCTGGATCCGGATTTTCCGTCGAAAGTCACGAAGGGCGATGTGATCGTCGCCGGGAAGAATTTCGGCTGCGGCTCCAGCCGTGAGCACGCGCCGCTCGCGATCCTTTACGCGGGAGTCTCCTGCGTGATCGCGGACAGTTTCGCGCGGATCTTCTACCGGAACGCGCTGAACATCGGGCTGCCGGTGCTGGAGAGCCCGGAGGCGGTGGCGGCCATTCGGGCCGGAGATGAGGTCGAGGTCGATTTTGACAGCGGCCGGATCACGGACGTGACGACCGGGGCGGAGTTTGCCTCGACGCCCATTCCGCCGTTCATGCAGCAGATTCTGGCGGACGGCGGGCTGATCGCTCACGTACGTAAGAACAGAGGCTGATCGTTTGAGTTGATGTGACGAGGGGACGGAGAACCGTCCCCATTGCTGCCTTGATGTCACCGCACTGGAGGTTCGGATCATGACAGGAAAAGAGATGGTCAGGCCGGTTACAGACCGCATTGCGCAGATCAAGCGCCGCTTTAAAGAAGTCGAATTTCATGACATGTGGCTGGATGCGGAGCGCACCCGGATCATCACGGATTCGTATAAGCGCCACGAGGCGGAGTTTCCGACCGTGCGGCGTGCAAATCTGTTCCGCGACCTCGCGGAGCAGATGACGGTCCGCGTGGAAGACTATGAGCTGATCGTGGGCAATCAGGGCCGCACCTACCGAGCCGTGAGCCCCTATGTGGAATGGGGCGACAGAGGTCTGCTCGCGGCGGTCAATGCCGACGACGAGACCTTCCGCATCACCTACCAGACCGACGGCTGCCGGAACCGGATCAGCGACGAGGACCGGGAAATCTTCCGGGAGACCATCCCTTACTGGGAGGGGAAATCGGTCGGAGACCGGAATTCCGCCGTCGTGCCGGAAGCTGCCTGGAAGCTCGGCGACAGCGGCTGCTTCACGGTGCGCCCGCCGGTCATGGGGCCGGTATGTGAGGGCCATTTTTGCGCGAACTTCGACAAGATGGTCCACAAGGGCGCGAACGCCATCCGGCAGGAAGCGCTGGACCGGATGCAGGAGCTCGAGGGGCACTGCTTCGGGAAGGACGCGGAAAAATACATCTTCTGGCGGGCGGTCAGCATTGCCATGGAGGGCATGGTGATTCTGGCACGGCGCTATGGCGAGGAGTGCGCGCGCATGGCGGAGGAGGACCGTTTCCCGGAATGGCGGAAAGCGGAGCTTCGGACCATGGCCGAGATGTTCACGCGCGTTCCCGGCGAGCCTGCGCAGACCTATTGGGAGGCCATGCAGGTCATCAACTTCTACATGCTTTGCCTGTGTCTGGACGCGCAGAACCACGGCGTGACGTTCGGCCGGATCGACCAGTACGCGGGGCATTTTCTGGAAGATGAGCTCGCGAAGGGACTGATTACCGAGGAATTCGCGCAGGAGATCTGCGACAGCTTCATTCTGAAGGCGGCCGAGTACACGCGCGGCTGGCCCGAGCCGAAACCGGAGAAGATCGAACATGCGGACGGGACAGTCACCTGGAAGCACGACGGCCGTACGCTCGAGAGCGGACAGCACTTCACCGTGGGCGGCACGTTCGCGGACGGCAGTGATGCGACGAACGCGCTGACTTACACGTTGGTTCAGGTCTATGCACGGCTGTACATGTACAGTCCGTCGCTCTCCGTGCGGATCCACCCGGGTACTCCGGATGACCTGTGGGCGCTGTCCGTCGAGTCGTCTTCACTCGCCGGCGGCATGCCGACGTTCGAGAACGACGAGGTCATCATCCCCGC
>CAYLPO010000013.1:0-13870 GCA_964385575.1 uncultured Lachnospiraceae bacterium
GTCCTTTTTTCATGTCCGCGCTCACTTTCTTTTTACCTCGTATTCCTGCTGTGTTATATTAAAGCTGTAAAGAATCCCGCGGTCTGTTCCGCAAGACCCGTTTACCATCCCGGAGGGAATTTGAAGGATCCATGATACAGCACGTTTCAGACAGCATGCATTATAAACGGAAGATCCTGGTCGTCGATGACGAGCCCGTAAACCGCCAGCTTCTGTCGTTCATTCTGGAGGAGTCCGATTCCTATGAGATCGAGACAGCCGCGGACGGCCGCGAGGCGCTGCGCGCGCTTTCTGCCGCTCCGGAAGCCTGGTCACTCGTCTGCCTGGATCTGCTCATGCCGGTCCTCGACGGATTTGGCGTTCTGGACGCCATGCGCGAAGACCCCGCGCTCTCGAGAATCCCCATCGTCGTCCTGACTTCCGAGATCGAACTCGAAGTCGAGAGCCTGCGCCGGGGTGCGGCAGACTTCATCAAAAAGCCGTTTGACGCCCCGGAGATCATTCTGGCGCGCGTCCGCCGCATCATTGAACTGAACGAAGACCGGCACATGCTGGATATCGCGGAGCACGACGAGACCGGTCTTTACACGCAGAAGTTCTTCCTCGAGTACATGGATCAGATCTGCCGGCGCAAGGGCCCTCAGCAGATGGATACGATCGCTCTCGACATTGACCACTTCCATCTGATCAACGAGATCTACGGCAAGGATTTCAGCGACTACGTCCTGAAACAGATCGGCGAGGGTGTCCGCGCGTTTCTCGAAGCGCACACTGGGATCGGCTGCCACTGGGATACGGATCAATTCTACATCTACTGCGAACACCTGGAGGACACCTCAGCGCTGCACGATCTGAAACAGCGGATCGCCGCGCTCTCGCAGGACGCCCGGCTCCGTATCCGCGCGGGGATCTACACGGATACGCCGGAAGAGGACATCGGGGCCGATCGGCGGCTGAGCAGCGCTCGCTTCGCCTGCAACACCCTGCGCGATGTCTATGACCGGAATATCGCGGTCTATGACGCCGCGCTGCATGACAACCAACTCTTCGCGCATCGTCTGGTCAATGACATGGAGCACGGCATCCGGAACGGTGAGTTTCGGATCTGGCTGCAGCCGAAGTTTCGCATTACCGGCGACACGCCGGAGCTGGACTCGGCGGAAGTGCTGGTGCGCTGGGAACATCCGCAGTTCGGGCAGCTCTCCCCCAGCCGTTTTATTCCCGTATTTGAACAAAACGGGCTGCTCCGGGAGCTCGACCGGACCATTTGGCGTGAAACCGCGTCACTGCTGAGACATTGGCATGATGCGCTGGGAAAGGATCCGGATATTTCGATCAACGTCTCCCGGATCGACCTCTATGACGAATCGACGGAAGGATTCCTGACGCAGTTACTCGAGGAATGCGGGATCGCACCGAAACAGTTCCGTCTGGAGATCACCGAGTCCGCCTCCACCGAGGACACCGACAGTCTCATCGCGGTGCTGGAGCACATGAGCGAACGGGGCTTTATCATTGAGATGGACGATTTCGGAGCGGGTTATTCCTCGCTGAACATGCTCACGGATATGCCGCTGTCCGCGGTAAAGCTGGACATGCTGTTCGCCCGAAACATCGACAATGATCCGAAAAAATACTATATGGTCGAACTGATCATATCTCTCGCGCGGTATTTGGGGCTCTCCGTGATCGCGGAGGGTATCGAGACTGCGGCGCAGTACCGGAAGATGAAAGATGCGGGCGTTGATATCTGCCAGGGCTATTACTTTTCGAAGCCGCTGCCCGCGGAGGAGTTTGAAAGGAGATATTTATGCTGACGATCGAGGCTTTGCGCACGTACGGCGCGGATATCGAAGACGCCATGACGCGCTGCATGAACAATGAAGCGTTTTACCTGAAACTGGTGGGAATGCTGAAGGATGACGCGAACTTCGAGCGTCTCGAAGAGGCCGTTTCCGCAGGGGATCTGCAGGCCGGTTTCGAGGCCGCCCACGCGCTGAAGGGTGTGGCCGGCAATCTCTCGCTGAAGCCGCTCTACGAGCCCGTGCTTGAGATCACCGAGCTGCTTCGGGTACATACTGAGACGGATTATACGGAGCTACTTGCCGCGATCCGGGAGCAAAAAGAACAGCTGTTCGGGATGATGGACTGACCGGTTCAGAAGAACCGCCACCCGTTCCGCCCTGCTTCCTTCGCCGCATAAAGCGCACGGTCCGCATCGATGAAGATGTCCTCACTCGCATTCTCACGGTCCGGGAACGCGATTCCTGCGCTGATCGAATTCTCGGGCAGGCCGTCCGATACGTCTTTCATGCCGCTGCTGATGGAAGCCAGCTTATTCTCGACCAGCTGCCGCAGCGACGAATCGGTGTGAAGCATGATAACCGCAAACTCATCTCCGCCGATCCGGCAGACATAGTCCTCGCTGCGGAAATTATGCAGAAGGACCTGCGCCATCTTCTGCAGAACCTGATCGCCGACATCATGACCATATGTGTCATTGACCTGTTTGAAATGATCCACATCGGCCAGGATCAGCGTATAATCCTTCTGATCACCGGTCCGGATCTCATCGAACACCTTCCGGTTATAAAGCCCGGTCAGTGCGTCATGCGTGGCCTCGTAGGACAGCTCGACCTGATCCTGCGCGACCTGTTCGAACATCTCGTTATATGCAGCTGCCAGGACACGGACCTCATTCGATCCGCTGACATCCACCTGACCCTTCTGACGGATCTGTTCCGCGGCATGATGCAGCGGCTTCAGGACCTGACGGATGATAACGGTAAGGAAACTTAAGATCAGGATCAATGTCGCCAGTGTGAAAAAGATCTGAAAGCCCAGGATCAGACGGAAACGGAATGTAATAGCCACCCGGCTCGCATCCGCGCCGGAAATGATCAGCTCTGCAGCCCGGTCCGTGTTCTCGCGGATTGCGGCCTTGTAAGCCTGATAGGTATCGTCAAAGACCAGTTCCCTGGCCAGCTCCGTCTTCTCTTCCGGGGAAAGGGCCGCATCCTCCGGATCCAGAGCGACCGCCGCTATGCTCTCTGAAAGCGATGCGGGATCGGTCCCCTCCGCCTCCGCGACCAGCAGGATTGCGTAGTGCTCCCGTTCCATCAATTCATTCGAATTCGCGAGCGCATCACTCAAAAGGCGGGTAACCTCTTCATTTTCCACATAAGGATCGATCGCCTCCAGCGCATGGTCCCGGCGACGCGCGACTTCTGCCTCATAAAAAAAGTTCTCGGCATACTCGCGCTCTCCGGTCATGACATACAGACGCACCTCCTGCGTCAGATAGTCGGACCCCGTCTGGAGATCGATCGTGCTCTGCTCGAGAACGGTTTGATGTTCAAAGGTGTCCAGAAGCGTCCGGTAGGTCCACATCGTATACACGCTCAAAACGATCACCACAGCGGTAAGGATCACTGTGACGACCATCAAAGCCCGGCTAAATACAGATGTTCGGATTCCTCTAGACATAATTTTATGCTAATGCCGGGCAGTCAAAAAAACAGTCTAAAAACGTCGAAAAAAAGGGTAAAACGTTTTTGCCGGTGCATACGAAAGCCTCCCCGGAGGCTGTTTGCCGAGGCCAGCCTGAACATTACCAGGTCTGCTCCTGATCCTCCTCGTCCGTGCGGAATTCCTCCATGGCGTTATCGATCAGTTTGACCATCTCCCATACAGACCGGAAGTTCAGGGTCTTATCTTTTTCCACCCAGGTGATCCGCCCCTGCCAGCTTGAATTCTGGCGGTGCTGTACCCGGATGATAAAGGTTCCGAGGTCTCCATGCATGCTGAGCAGTTCTTCGTCTCTCATTACTTTCTCCAATTTCTGATCAAGATCTTTTCCGGCTGCCGCGGCCTGCCCGCGCTTTTTTCGCGCTGCTGTCCGCCCTCGTTCCGCCGGCTCGGTAAAGCTGCGTTCATTATTACCCGGAAAAGGGAATTTCAGCTCATTGAACAGTTCTTCCATCTTTACCAGCGCCTGAAACTCATCCGTAAACTCCACGGGGTCTCTGCTATAGGAATGCCAGAGCTGTCCGCTTATGCCCTCCTTGACGCTGTTCAGGCAGACAATCACGCCGTTTTGCGTGCCGATATATCGTTGTGTGGCCATGATCCGCCCTCCTACATGATGCTGTTCACGAAATACTTCACGCTGATGCGCTGTCGGTTTACGATGAACTCGCGGTTAATACGTTTCTGAACGACCGAACAATTCTCCAATGTCGTATTCATCAGCATGACCAGATACTGGCCGGCAGAATAGCGGCACATGATATCGCTTCGACGGATCGTGTGTTCGATCGCATCTCCCAGCCGCCGTGAAAACTCCTCCAGTCGTTCACTCTTCTGCATCGTGTTTCCTTTGCTGTCCACGATCGTGCAGAGCATCAGATAAGCGGTCTGGCCGTTTCGTTCGAGGATCCTGTCCACCGCGCGGTAGATTCCCAGGAACACCGGATAGGAGCACCGGTAGCCGCCTCCTCCGTTCTCCTCGGGTTCCTCAACCAGGCCCGCCTGAATGTCGTCGAGTAGCCCGTGCCGATGTTCGATCTGGTCGCTGAGTGTGTTCACGAGACCAAACAACCGGTTCGACGGCCGGATCCCCTGTTCGTTCAGGTAAAGCTCGACCGTTTTCTCGAACAGGGCATTGGCCTCTTCTGCTTTTCCTTCGGCCACATAGGCCTCCATGGTCAGCGTCTCCCAGTCCGAGAACGGATGGACCTTTGCCGCGAACTTTCCGAGATCCTCCATGACCAGATACTGACCGGTCAAACGCAGCAGATCCGCGGTTTCGGTGACCGTCTTCGTAAACAGTTTCCGGTAACGGTAAGATTCCTTGGCGATCCAGGGATTGCTGGTGCCGCTCTCGAGGAAATCCCCTACATAAAGGTGGATGGCATCCATGTAGAGCTGGATGGCTTCGCTGCGGTCGGATGTCTCCGCCGCGCGCACCGCAAGCTCCTCGAAGCGCCGCGCATCTTCCTCCACGGGCAGCTCTTCGTTCCAGTAATAGACTCCGTCCTTCTGATAAATGGCGTTCTTCGCAGGGATCCCGAACGTCTCCAGGTGTTTTTTCGCGTTATAGATCACGCTGTGCACCGCATGGTTCGGATTGTTCAAATCCCGGCCGCCGAAGATCGTGCTGATCAGTACGTTTTTCGGAACGCCCTCCGCGCCGGCATGAATCAGCAGCTGCATCAGGTAATTAAACTGTGATTCGCTGGTCTTGGCCTTCCCGGTGATCAGCCGGTCCTCATATTTCATCGAGAAACTCCCGAACATCTGAACTTCGATCGGTTTCATGTCAATGCCTCTTTCCCAAACAATGTGCCCGCTCTTTACGCTCGCGTGAACGAGCCTGCAGACATATTACATTGCCAGTCGTTTCTCCATCTTTTCGTAATTCGTGCAGTAGATGAGCGCGGTCTCTTTTGTGATCTTCCCCGCCCGGTACAGTTTCAGCAGGCTCTGATCCATTGTGATCATACCATCTTCGCCGCCGGACTGCATGACCGATTCGATCTGGTGCAACTTATCCTCGCGGATCATGTTCTGGACCGCGGGCGTCATCTTCAGGACCTCAAACGCGGGGATCTGCCCGCCGTCCGCGAGCGGCACCAGCTGCTGGCAGACAATGCCGCGCAGGAGCTGCGCCAGCTGGATCTTGACCTGATGCTGCTGGCCCGCCGGAAATACGTCGATGATCCGGCTGATCGTGTTCGCCGCGCTGTTCGTGTGCAGCGTGGAAAACAGCAGCACACCGGTCTCCGCCGCGGTGATCGCCGCCGAGATCGTGCTGTAGTCGCGCATCTCGCCGAGCAGGATCACGTCCGGGCTCTCACGCAGCGCCGACCGCAGCGATTCCAGATATCCCGGCGTGTCGATGAAGACCTCGCGCTGCGACACGATGGCCTTGTCATGACGATGAATATACTCGATCGGATCCTCCATCGTGATGATATGACAGGCGGTATTTTTATTGATCCGGTCGACCATACAGGCCAATGTCGTCGACTTTCCGGTTCCGGCCGCTCCCGTCACGAGCACCAGCCCGCGGCGGTTATCCGCGAGCGAAAGCACGTTTTCGGGAATGCCGATCTTCTCCGGATCGGGCAGGCCGAACCGAATGATCCGGATCACCGCCGCAAGCGACCCGCGCTGGCGGAAGACATTGATCCGGAAGCGCCCGAGCTGCGAGAGTGAGAACGAGAAGTCGTCGTCCATGCGGTTCTCATAGTTCGAACGGTCACGCCGGCTGATCTCATAGATCTCCTCGATCAGCGGAACGATCGTATCCGGAAGCAGCATGTCTCCCGGGAGGCGCCGCTGCTCGCCCTTGACCTTGATCGTCACGGGCAGGCCGGCGATGATAAAAATATCTGAGGCGTTCTGCGCGACCGCCTGCTCCAGAATTTCCAGAATGCTCATACCTTACCTCACTTTACAAAGCCCGCGCGAAAAAGCCCGCCCGGGCTCCCGGATCACTGTCCGCCCCACAGATCTCCGATCTCATCGGAGTACTCCCAGTCCTTGGTGATCTCCTGCGAGAGCACTTCATGCGTCCGCCCGTCAAGTACCATGACCAGCGTATAGCCGTCACGGGAAAGCGTATAGCGGATGTTTCCGCCTTCGTTCGTCACGGTGCCTTCCGCAGCATCCGCGCTGCCGTCCGCGGCCGATGCCGCGAACGCGTTGGCGTCACGTTCCAGTCCGTAACGCGCGGAGACCGATGCCGCGAAACGCTCCGCCAGAGCGCGGTCTGCCCGGGAAGTCGTCACGGTCAGAAGCGCCAGCGTCGTCAGAGCAATGCTGATCACCAGCAGCAGGATCATCAGAGGGCCGAGCCGGATGGGTGTCTTCTTCATGACTGCCCTCCTTCCCCGGCACTGCCGGCCAATAAGCCTGTCCCGCTGCGATCCAGCCACGACGCCGTATCCAAAGTATACAGTTCTTCATCGGATTCAAACAGACTCACACGAATCCGGGCCGTGACCAGATCACCCGCCGCGCGGGTCTCGCGGTCCCAGCTCACGGTGACCAGATAGCGGCCGTCTTCGGCATAAACCAGGTTTTCTCCGCATCGCAGTTCCAGGCTCATAGGCAGCGTTGCTTCCGCCTCGCTGTCCCCGCTCCCCAAGGTGCCGAACAGAGCGCAGATCTCTTCCGGATCCGAAGATGCTCCGGCGATCTCCGCCGCGTCTTCGGCCAGGATCACCGCGTTCGTCAGATCCCGTGCATGGATGCTCTCCGCCCGCGCACCAACCAGCACCCGGCTGATGATCACGATCACTGCCAGGAAGAAGAACAGCAGGATAAATGTCTCCACATAGAAGATGCGGCTGTAGTTTTTCTCTCTCATGTGCCGCCCCCTTCCTGCATGCTCGCCCGCGCGAAGACCTCTCCGGCATCCGTCGTGATCGCGAGCAGGCCTTCCGAAGCCTCACGCACCGCAAAAGACCCGGTTGAACCGATGGGATTCGCATTCAACGGGTTCAGTTCGCTGCCGTCACGCGCGTAATCCTCGACCAGCTCGCCCTCATGGCAGTAGATCCGAATCGCGTACCCGGTCTCTTCCTCCGAGACCACAAGTACCTGTCCGAACGACGAGTCCTCGATCCGGACCGGATCTGTCCGCCGCTCCGTGAGCGTCGTCAGCAGATAGGCCGAGAGGGCGCGGGTCTCGTCATTGTCCCGCTGAACGCTCACCATGGTGCGGTAGGAAACCGCGCCGAACACCACGAGCATCAACAGGCCGCCGATGAACAGCGCCGCGATGCCCAGGGTGAAGAGGCCGAGCGAGACCGATTGTTTTTCTTTCGTTCTGTTCATATCAGTTCCGTGCCTCGCGCTGCAGCACCCGCACGACCGGCGGGAGGTTCTCAGCGAAGATCTCATACCGCACGATATAATCCGCCTGATTCACGACCAGGCCGTAGTTCTCTTCCAGATATGCCAGATCGGGCGGATAGGCGCCCTCGACCACATAGCACTGTACGGAGCGCTCCATGATCGTGTCACGGATCGCAGCCATGTCTTCCTCCGTGTGATCTTTCGGTCTCAGAAGGCACACGGCCAGAACGAAGATCACGACCAGGACCGGTATGAGGATCAGGAGCCTGTTTGTTCGCTTCTTATCTGTATACATAGGTTCACCAGATCACGCCGGACAACCGGCAATGCGCATTACGACGCGCGGCCCTGCTGCCAGCCGCCTCTTACCCGATCGAGCTCATCATCCCGATCAGCGGCACCATCAGGCTGAGCAGGATCAGACCGATGCTGATCATGAGCACGCCCGACAGCAGCGGTTCGACCGTATCCACAAGCCGTCCGACTTTCGCGGTCACATCTTCTTTCAGAAGCGCAGTCAGGCGCTTCAGGACCGCGCCCACGCTGCCGCTCTTTTCCGCCGGGAGCAGCATCCGCCCGTAGATGGGCTCGTAAAGCTCCTCGTCATTGGCCGCCTGTGCAAAACCGTGTCCCTCTTCCATGCTGACCAGGCAGCGTTTCAGTTTTTCTTCGACCGGAGCGCAATCGGTCAGCTCAATGCTCTTCAGCATGGCATCATCCTGCGTCTCACCGGTGGACAGATAGATCTCATACGCGGAAGTGAAGCGGTACTTGCCCATACCGTCAAAGATACCCGCAAATGCCGGGATCTTCCGCAGCGCGCCTTCCACCGCTTCCCGTTTTCCGCTTCGCCACATTCCGAGGCCTGCCAGCATCACGATCACAAACACCGCCATGATCACGAGCAGCACCGTGCAGAGGATATAGCCGAAGCGAATGTAGCCCAGTGAAGACGCGCTCAGCGAGGCGTACACATGCCCGAACACCGGCAGGACGATCGCCAGCATGATGATCAGCACGATGATGATCATACAGACCATGGCTGCCGGATACACGATGGCGTTGCGCAGCCGCTCGCTGATTTCCTTCTGGTTCTGGTAGTAACCTGCCAGATGCGTCATGACGGTCTCGAGATTACCGGTGCGCTCACCGGCACGGACCATACGGACCGCATACTCCGGAAAGATCTCCGCTTTCTCCATACAGACGCCGAGCGAATTGCCTTCCTCCGCGAGGCCCGCCATCTGATGCAGCGCGTGCGCGAGTACGCCGTCACTCTCCGTGCGCCCCAGCAGATGCAGCGCCTCGTCAATGTCGACGCCGGAGTGCAGCATCATGCCCATGCTCTCCGCGAAGGCGCTCACACCCAAATGATCCAGTTTGTCATGTTTCGCCATAATTCATTCCTCTCAAATACAGCGTTTAGTACTGATACAGATCCGCATAATTCGATCCGTCTCCGATGAAGTCCGCATTCGATCCGTTTGCGGCAAACGTCAGATCCAGGCGGGTCCAGTCCTCTTCGTTCACTTCAAATCCGACCACGATCCACCCCGCCTTCTCGGTCCAGATCATGTTCCAGGCGTGAAACAGATCGTCCGGCGCCACATAGCCGGTGATCAGCTTCGTGGGGATCCCCTGACTGCGCAGCATGGCCGCCGCCAGCGCCGCGTAATCAAAGCAGATGCCCTTTTCGCTCTCCAGTGTCCGGTCGGGATCCGGCAGGTAACCCGAGGCCACGCTTGAAGCCAGGTCATAGTCGTAAGTGACATGTCCGCAGATGTATTCGTATACTTTCGCGATGAAATCCAGCGAGTCCTCCGATTCCCCGGCCAGTTCCTCGGCCAGTTCAACGCAGTCCGACTCACGCGTATAATTCACATACTGGCTCGGCCGCAGATAAGGCTGGAACTGGTCTTCCAGCTCGACATATACGGTTGTCGCGAAAAGTTCGGAGTAGCGGTTATCCACGACATTGACCATAATACGCACGTAATACTCCCCGTCGCCGCAGGACAGCGGGAAATACGTCACGGTCCCATCGCCGGGGAGATTATAAGTATAGGTGGTTTCACCGTACAGAATCTGGAATTTCAGACGGGAAGTCTCGACGGCGGACACGCCGACGTAGCCTTCGCTCGCATGAGAAGTGTCAATGTAGGCGCCCGCCCCGCTTTGAGCAGCCGCCTGATCAAATGTAACGTCAAGAAATTCGGGGATCTCGTAATGCTGACCGGCATCTTCGGTCTGACTGTCGGGGACCGCCTGGGGGGCTTCCGGTTCGGTGTGCTCTTCCATGACCGCCTGCGCATCTTCCGCACCCGAAGAAGACGGCTCTTCCGAACCGCAGCCCGCAGTCGAAAGCGCCAGGCAAAAGAGCAGGATCGCGATGATAGACCGGTGCTTTTTCCGCATGGCAGATACCTCTGATTATAGTGAAACACCGGCGCGGAAAAAAGTCAAAGGATTTTTTAGAAGCACGCACAGAGCGTGCAGATTTAGACTGCTGTTTTGAGTATTAAACCGGCAGATTAGGAATTAGCTCCACGAGGAACACCGCCACGCAGGCACCCACCGCCACGAGGATCATGCTGACCTTCTTATACGCCAGCAGGATCGCCGCGCCGAGCCCGACCGCCGCCGAGATCACGCTGTTCGTCGCGTGAAAGACCGATGGGACCGTCATGGCCCCCAGCGTCACGTAAGGCACATAGTATAGAAATGACCGCAATGTCCGGTTCCGGATCTTTCCGCGGATCAGGGTGATGGGAATCATACGGATCAGATAGGTCACGACCGCCATCACGGCAATATAGATCCAGATATTAGCTCTCATCGGTCCGCCTCCTCTTCCTCATCATCCACCGGCGCCAGCACCGCCGCAGCAAACGCCACGATCACGGTCACGATGATCAGCCGGAAATTCGCCGGTACCAGGTTCAGCCCCGGGCAGTAGTTCAGCAGGATCATGCCGCCCATGGCCGCCAGGACCGCGATCCGCACCGAACGCTTCTCCCGGATGCCGGGCATGATGATAGCAATGAACATGCCGTAGATAGCCAGCCCCAGCGCGCTGACCGCGCGGTCCGGCAGCACCTGTCCCAATACTGCGCCGAACAGCGTCCCAAACGTCCAGCCGGGCACGGCGGCGCTCATCAGTCCGACCGTATAGATGGGCGGAAGCGGTTTCGGATACATGGAGCTTAGGGCAAAGATCTCATCGGTAAAGCCGTAGGCCATCCCCATGCGCTTCGCAGTCGACAGCTTCGGATCCACGTTCTGCGAGAGGGACGCCGACATGAGGCTGTACCGGAGATTGATCACCAGCTGCTGCAGAGCGAGCGTCACATAACTTCCGGCTGAGGTGATAATGGAAAGCGCACCGAACTGCCCCGCACTGGTCAGATTCACGAGTGAGAGAACGGTCGCCTGAAACGGTGAGATGCCGAGTCCGGTCGCCTGAATGCCGAACGCAAAAGAGACGGCAAAATATCCCAGAAGGACCGGGATGCCGTCGTGGAAGCCTTTTTTCCAGATCTGAAAACCTTTATTCGCTGCCATATTCTTTCACTTGTGAGACCGCCTGCGCATTTTTCGAAACGAATCAGAACTCCGCGTTCAGAAACCGTGTGGCTCCGCCGAACGCCGCCAGATCGAACTTTCCGGTCATCAGCTTTGCCATGTTCGCGACCGGATCACCGACATTGCGATGACGGATCTGCTCGATCATATGCAGTTCCTGATGCGCATAGCCGCAGCCGATGAAGCGCCCGACCTCCAGAGACGACCACGGATCATTCGCGGACTCCTCCATGTCGATGCGCTCGACTGCGCCCGGGATCCAGTCCTGCGTGTAGCGGGTGGTCGATACCGTGTCGTTCAGATGGACCGCGTCGAACACGATGTCACGATCCTCACCCTGATGGGCGTCATAGGTGAAGAAGAACGCGCTGCCGTCATTGCTGTCGCCGGCCTTCGGCATTCCGAAAAACGCCATGCCTGCTTCCGGGTCATTATACTCTGTATTCAGGCGGAATTCACCGTCAAATACCACGCGGCCCCCGCGCACCACCGTCGCGAAAGCCTGATCACCGATGCGGGACACGCGGATGTCATCCGCATACTTCTTGCTGATGCCGTAGATCTCACGGCCCATGGACAATGCCGGTTCCGCACCGGGCCCGTACAGCAGCATGGACGGTGCGTACATGCCCACCTTTCCCTGAAAGCTGCCGGTGAGCATGATGGCCGCTTCCATGAAAGCCGGTCCGACATTGCCGCCGCCGATCCGGATGACATACACTGCCACGTTCGGGTTCACATAGTCCAGGCAGGGAGGAAGCGCTGCTCGTACCAGTTCCTCGCGCGACTCCCATTCGACCCAGATTCCTTCTTCTTCCGCAAAAAGGGCGCCGCCCTTCATATAGTTCTTTACCACTGCAGGATCCTTGCCGAATCCGTAATCCAATCTCATCGATGTCCTCCTCCTTTATGTCGTTTGCCGCCGCTGCAGACAGCCGAATGAAAAAAGCAGCCTGCGAAAACGCAGACCGCCCTACTATAGCAAAATGAAAAATGAAGTGCAATGCCTCACGCCGCGCGGCGTCTGGTCCGCAGATACAGAAGCGGTTCCGCCACCCTGCTTCGGAACAGGCTGATCAGCGGGCCCATGAAGAATGCGGTCACAATCGTCCCGACACCGGCGCTGCCGCCGAGGGCAATGCCGACCGCCACACAGAGCAGGTCCGTGCCCACGCGGCACCAGCGGAACGGTATTTTCGACTGCTTCTCAGAGATGGTCAGGGCAATGGAATCATACGTTGATACGCCCAGATCCGCCGTGAAGTACAGTGCCGAAGCCAGGCACATGACCACAACTCCCAGGCCCAGAAACACGATACAGGTCGCGATGGTAGGCCGCGGCAGGAGCCAGTGCCAGAACGCCAGAGAGCCGTCCGCGATATATCCCAGCAGGAACAGGTTCAGGAGCGTCCCCAGACCGATCTTCTTCCGGTTCGTGATCAGCATCACGATCAGCAGCGCAGCGTTCACGAGCATATAAAACGTGCCGAAGGTGAGCGGCGTGTGCGCCCAGAGGCCGTGCGCAAAGACCTGGAACGGATCCATACCCATGCCGGAGAAGCTGAACATCCCCACGCTGATGCCGCAGATCACGATCCCCGCGACTGTCATCATGACACGGCGCAGCATCATCGGTTTGTCTGTTCTGTCGAACGATTCCATGAGACACTCCTCTTCGGTGTTTTGCAGTCAGGCCCTGCAGCCCCAAAACATGCACTGCAGCCGCAGACATAAGAAAGCCTGTGCACGCCATCATACAAAAGGCTGCACAGGCACGTCAATGTTTCAAATCTTTCCGTTTTCTAAAGATTTCAGTTTTCCGTAAAATACGTGTCCGGCCGGCGGTCGCGCAGCAGATTATCGATCAGCGAGGTCGCGCCGCAGCGGGCCGCGGCGATGGTCTCGAAGACATCACCCTCCCAGACCGCCAGACCCGGGTGCTCCATGTCCGTGGTCGCGACGATGATCCCGTTCGGGTCGATGATCCGGCTCTGCCCGCAGCACAGCTCTTCCTCGTAGGCACCGACGTGATTGCTGGCCACCAGGAACAGCTGATTCTCCAGCGCTCTCGCCTGGTCAATGATGTTCAGCGCATACGCCTGCGGATCCTCCGGGACCGGTGTGATGCAGGGCCATGCGGTCGGTGCGCAGATGATCTGCGCCCCCTGCAGCGCCAGTGTACGGGTCGATTCGGGGAAGACCTTGTCATAGCAGACACATAGGCCGATCTTTCCGATCTCGGTATCATAGGTATGGAACGCACCGCCGGCGGTCGAGGAGATCCGCTCCACACCCGGCAGATGGACCTTCCTGTGCCGGCCGATGAAGCCCTCCGGGCCGACAAGCACGGCAGCATTGTACATCACGCCCGGCTGATCCGAAGCCTCATACATGCCCCAGACCAGATACATGTGATGCTTCT
>CAYLPO010000014.1:0-13264 GCA_964385575.1 uncultured Lachnospiraceae bacterium
AGCGCGTAGTCATTGATCCAGCCCCAGTTCGTCTTTTTCTTAATGGCTCCGCAGACGATCATGATCACCATGGAAATGAAGAAGACGAGCACCGGAATCAGTCCGGAGGTATTGCCCTCGCGGACCAGGAGAACGTCACTGAACACGAAACCGACGAATGCGGTGATCATGCCGATAAACAGCGCGTTCGAGAAGATCTCGGCCCACTTTTTATCCTTCATCTCGCGTTTGACCATGCCCTTGTGCAGGCGCTTGCCGATGAAGACGAGCAGGATGATGCCGGACATGATCGAGACCGACATGACGAAGACGACCGTCACGTACTGCGATGCGGTGAGTGCCGTGCCGCCGCCCAGACGGAGGCCCATGGCGCTTTCGGCATTGGCCGCTGCCACGGTCTCATACGACAGGGATCCCAGGACCGAGAGCCGCAGCCAGGGGAGCGGGATGCCCAGGTCTTTGGACAATGTGATCACGCCGACCACGATGGCCACTGCCGGAGCGATCGTGAAGATCGCGGCCGTGCGCAGGACCTTTTTGACTTTTGCCTTATCGATCTTCAGCTCGTCGGCGCGCTTTAGGGAGCGCCGCAGCGTCGTGATCGCCTGTGCCAGCACCAGGACCAGTACAATGATCGTGATGATGTACAGGACAGGGCTGTTAATACTGAATGCCATGTGTACCTCCTTTTCGTGTGTTCTTGGGAAATGCTGATGTCCGGAATGACCGGACCGCTTCGGAAACCTTCCAAAATGTTTTATGAAAAAATTATAACACTTTGAAATGGTATGTTAAAACGCTATCAATCATAAAATGCGCGAATAATCAGCCGGTTTCTTATTCGAATCTTCATATATGCGCGGAGTTCTCATTGAACGAAGTTCGAAAACGTACTAAAATAAATCGTAAAATTTTTTTCACCCAAACTTTTCATTGACCAGGGGGACATGAAACTTATGGCGAACAACGAGAGAAACCACGGAACGATCTCGATCGGCGTGAGAGCGCCCATCATCCGCGAAGGCGACGACCTGGTGAAGATCGTCACCGAGAGCGTACTGGCTGCGGGCGAAGGCCTGGGCATGAAGCCGGCGGACCGCGATGTCATCGGCATCACGGAGTCCATCGTGGCGCGTGCGCAGGGTAATTACGCGACGGTCGATGACATTGCCGCGGACGTAAAGGCGAAGTTCGGCGACAATACCGTCGGCGTGATCTTCCCGATCCTTTCCAGAAACCGCTTCGCGATCTGCCTGCGCGGCATGGCGAAGGGCGCGAAGAAGATCGTCCTGATGCTGCAGTATCCGGATGACGAGGTCGGAAACAAACTCGTGAGCGACGACGTCTTTTACGAGGCGGGTCACGGCGATACCACGAAGCTGTACGACGAGGCAGGCTTCCGTGCGGTCTTCGGCGAGACGAAGCACGAGTTCACCGGCGTGGATTACATCGAGTATTATAAAGAGCTCGTGAGCGGCTGTGACTGTGAGGTCGAGGTCGTCTTCTCGAATGACTGCGTGGACATTCTGAAATATACGGACTATGTCCTGAACTGCGACATCCACACCCGCCGGATCACGAAGAAGCGTTTGCTGGCTGCCGGCGCGAAGGCCGTTTACGGCATGGACGAGATTCTGACCGCTCCGGCTTCCGAGGGCAGCGGCTGTAATGTGAAGTACGGCTTGCTGGGCTCGAACAAGGCTACCGAGGATAAGGTGAAGCTGTTCCCGAACGATCCGACCGATCTCGTAAACGCCATCCAGGCCGAATTCCAGGCGAAGACCGGCGCGAAGGTCGAAGTCATGATCTACGGCGACGGCGCCTTTAAGGATCCCCAGGGAAAGATCTGGGAGCTGGCGGACCCGGTCGTCTCGCCCGCGTTTACCGAGGGTCTGCGCGGCACGCCCAGCGAGCTGAAGCTGAAGTATCTGGCAGATAACGACTATGCGCATCTGACCGGCGACGAGCTGAAGGCGGCCATTAAGGACCGCATTACCGAGAAGGATCACGACCTGGTCGGAAAGATGGTCTCCGAGGGTACCACGCCCAGACAGCTGACCGATCTGCTCGGCTCGCTCTGCGACCTGACCTCCGGCAGCGGAGATAAGGGCACGCCCATCATCTGGATCAAGGGCTACTTCGATAATTATACTTCGTAAAGTCTTTTCATATGACTGCTTATAAGCGGGTCCGCGGACAGTTCCGCAGGCCCGCTTTTCTGAAACACGGGCCTGCATTGCCCGTGTTCGCAGGGAGCTTAACATGAACCATCATCTGACACCGTACACGGATACACCCATCCAAAGCATCGAGGAGGACCGCTTCTGGGTCTCTCCCTACATTGACGCGCTCCGCACCTTTATCCGGAACAGTGAGACGCCCATGACGATCGCCCTGCAGGGCGAGTGGGGATGCGGAAAATCCTCGTTTATGAACCTGATCCGACAGCAGCTGTGCGACCCGGGCCTTCCGGAGGAGGAGCGCTTCGAGCCCATCACGATCAATGCCTGGGAGTTCTTTCTGGAAGACGATTATGATCATGCGGTCGGGAAGCTCACGAAGAGCATCCTGCTGCAGATGTCGGAGCACTTTGAGGATCTGCAGCGCCATCACGTCTCGGAAGGACGGAAGGCGGTGGCGAAACAGGCCGCGGATACGGTCGCGAAGATCATCCTGAACGTGACGAACGTGGGCAGTGATACACTGGACAATGTCAAGGCCATCGCCGGCAACTTCATGCGGAACACGAACTCCATCCTCCAGAACAAGGCCGAGCTCGAACGCGTGATCGCGGAAGACGACTGCTGCCGCGCGTTCGTGATCTTTGTCGATGACCTGGACCGGCTGAGTCCGCAGATGGCGGTCACTCTTATGGAGTCCATGAAGATCCTGTTCGACATGAAGAAATGCGTGTTCGTGGTCGCAATCGACTACGAGGTCATTGAGAACGGGATCGAGCTGAAGTACGGCCGCTCGGTGGCGGGGAACCGGGACATTGCGAAGGATTTCTTCGACAAGCTCATCCAGCTGCCGTTCCGCGTGCCCATGAGCCAGTACCGTATCCGGAATTATCTACAGGAACAGCTGAAACGGATCGGCTTTTTCACGCGGCCGCAGGACTATGTTACTTATATAGACGAAATCGAGAACATCTTTTCGCTCGCCACGAGGAAAAACCCGCGGACCATGAAGTCTGTCCTGAACATGTTCCAGGCCATGGACCTGCTGGACGGGAAGGCGAACGATAAACCCGAGTTCCAGCTCATGGAGCTTTTGCTGATCATGTTCCAGAAGTGTTTCCCGCAGATCTACCTGATGCTCGCGGAGCGGCAGAGCCTGAACCAGTGGGACAGCGCACTGCATGAGACCGTACCGCAGGATGTGATCGATTTTTACGGACTGAATTCGCCCTGGAAACAGCGGATCTATCTGCTGTACCGGAACGATGAGTTCATGAAGAAGAATCTCTACCGTATTTTCCGGCTGCTGGAGATCTATGAAAATATTCAGGACCGCTGCATGCAGAGCGGAGAGGGCTACGGTGAGCTGTTCTCGCTGCTGAATCTCATGGTGGGACATGCGGTCAATGCAGGCGATTCGCTCTACGACGGGCGGGCCTACGATGCGCATTCGGATATTCAGCACCGTCAGGGCAATACCCTGATCGCGAAGATCGGAGATTTCTCCGGGTATCACAGTGTGCTCGATGTGGGCTGCGGAAACGGCAAGACCACGATCGAAATGTGGGAGCACAATCCCGGAATGACGGTCACTGCGATCGACAACTCCAAGTCGCAGCTGGAAGTGGCCATTGAACGCTTTGACCAGAAGCTGAAGGAGTTCTCCGTGACGCCGGAGGGGCGCGTTGAGTTCGTGCTGGAGGACGCGGCGCAGATCTCCGGAACCGCGAAGTACGATCTGGTCTTTTCGAACGCCGCGCTGCACTGGGTCGGGAGGCGGGTGTATCCGGCACTGTTCCGGGCGCTGAAGCCGGGCGGAGATTTGGCGGTACATCAGGGCGCGAAAGGCACTTATGAGCAGTACCACGCCGCAGCCAGACGGGCCATCCGCGAGCTGGGGTATGAGCAGTACTATGAGCGCTGGACATTGCCCGTGTTTTATCCCGACCGGAAGGAGATGGAACGGCTGCTTTCGGATTGCGGTTTCACTGAGATTCGCGTGGAGCTGGACGAGAGCTTTCAGCCTGCGGACGAGGCATTGACCGAGGCGTTCATCGCGGCGAGCCTGACGGCATATCAGACGGTGCTGACAGGCGACATGTTTGAGGAGCTCAAGGGCCGGTTCCGTGAGATCTGTGCTTCGGATCTGGCGGAGGTGACGGTGAGCCGCCTGTATATCTTCGCGAAGCGGCCGGTGAAGTGAGGTGCTGCGGGCGGATGTCCCGCGCGCCAGACAGAGAAGTAAAGCGCCGCGAAGGATCGGTGCTATGAGGAGGAGTTCTATGGAGACCAGGACGGTTTACCGGAGCCCGGAGGAATTAAACGAGCGGGAGCGCGCGGACATTTGGGAGATCCTGAAGATGTGCGACGGAGATTTCTATCCGCCGCTGTCGCAGCGCAGCAGCTCGTATCAGAAGAGCTTTGCGGCGAACACCGGCGAGGTCAGCGACGAGGGCCCGCGCACGTATTACGATGAGATGATCCGGCAGCAGTTTCTGCTCACTTACATTGGAGAGCAGTTGGTCGGTTTCATGACATTCCGCGTCGGTTATGAATATGAAAAGATGGGCCCGGATTATAATCCGTCGCTCTATATGACGACCGCGTGCGTGCGGCATGAGTGGCGTGACCACGGGATCATGGGGGCGCTGTATGACCAGATGGAACGGGAGATGACCGTGAAGTTTAACTGCCCGGCCGTGACTACGCGGACCTGGTCGACGAACGATGCGCAGATGAACATGCTGCCGCATCACGGGTATCAGACGCTTTGCGTGCTGAAGGACGACCGCGGGCCGGGCGTGGATACGGTGTATTTCGGGAAGCGGATGCAGTAAGGCGCGGAGAAACCCGCTGTGATAGCTTTGTGTGGAAGGCTCCGTTAGGAAAATGTTAGGAAAGCGTCGAAAAACACTTTGAATCTTCAGAATTTCCGGGCGGTATAATGAGCTCAGGAGGTGATGATATGTTGCTCATCGTGTTAGCGGCGTTGGCGATCTTCGTGTTTTGCGCCATCGTGGGCGCGGTGATCCGGGCGGCGGTTCGGCTGCTCGCTGTAGCAGGACTTTTCATTGTGCCGGCGGTGCTGATCGGCTTCGGGATCGCAGGGATGATCTATATGGCCATTCCGGTGCTTGTTGTGATCGGGCTGATCGCGGTGTTTGGGTTTCTGGTGTAGGAAAACTATAATGTAAGATTTGGCGAGCCGCTGTGTGGGAGACCATGCGGCGGCTTTTTGTCCTTTTTCCGGCTCAATTACCTTTGCCGTTCCGGCAGAGGTGACTTTGGGACAGCGCCCGGAAGAGAATAAGGGGAGGATTGGTACTGATGTAGCATTGAAAGGAGAACGTCTATGTGTGCAGCTGCCATTTCAAATCCGGATCCCCGCCCTGTCCGTTACCGCACGGAATGTGCGCTCTATGATGAGATCATTCAGGAGTACGCGCAGTGCAGATATTGCCTGAAATGCTATCATATGGTAGCAGGAAAATTCTATATCGGAGATTATCGCGGTTCATTTTGCGGAGAATACGTATATCCCAGAGAGAAACCTTCCGGCGTGCGTGATGGAAGTGAAAAGTGCGCGTTTTTTGAGCGAAACCTGCGTATGTGAGCGATTGACGCGGGTCGGTTTTCCTGCTAAAAAGGACGAATGAAAGGAAGGTTGACCTATGAAGATCTTGGATGGGGAGAATGTTCATGAGCCGAAGGCGGATAAAGCGCCGGCTGCGGTCATTTTTGATCTGGATGGTGTGATTCTGGACTCGGAGCCTTTGGTGCTCGAATGCTGGGACGCCGCCATGGAGCGCCTGGGCCTGCCGGTGCCGGAGGGTTTCCGGGAGACCTGCCTGAGCGTGATCGGGTCAAATCCCGAGCGGACGCGAGCTGTTTTCCTGAAACGGTTCGGAAAAGACTTTCCTTATGATCTGGTGACAGAGACCCGGATCGGGATCTTCATCGAAAAGTATGGCGCCGGGCGCATCCCGCTGAAGGACGGCGTGCGTGAGCTGCTCGTGTTTCTGGCGGATGCGGGGATCCCGGCTGCGGTCGCATCCTCGACGCCGACGGAAATCGTGCGGGAAGAGCTGGCGGCGGAAGGACTTCTGGTTTCGTTCCGCGAAGTGATCGGCGGCGACCAGGTCAGCCGGAGCAAACCGGCTCCGGACATTTTCCTGCGGGCTGCGGAGCTTTTGGGGGTCGAGCCGGAACGGGCGCTGGTGCTGGAAGATTCCTATAACGGCGTGCGGGCCGCGCATGCCGGACACATTCCGGTGATCATGGTGCCGGATCTGCTCCCGCCGACGGACGAGATGCGGGAGATGTCTTTGACGGTGGCAGGGTCACTGCAGGAAGTACGGGCGCTGCTTCAGTAAAAACGATCCTCCCCGCCTTCCGGCAGGGAGGATTTTTGGACACCTTTTTTGGGATAATCGGCTCAGAAAGAGAGATTATCCGGCGTGACGCCGGCCGAAAAAGGAGGTCCGAATATGAAGGGGTATGTAACGAACGACGGTTTCATGGGTTACGTGGAAGGCGCTTACATGCTGTTCGCGAGCGAGGCGGATTATCTGGAGTATGTGGATGAAGAGTGATTACAGCTCAGCGATCACAAACTCCTCCACCAGCGGCAGAATGTCATGTTCGCGGCTGTCGAGTGACTGCACCGCGATCACGGCATCTTTTTCGGGCAGTACGATGCAGTACTGTCCGAATTTGCCTGAGGCATAAAAGTAGCTCTCGTCTTCCGGAAGCCAGAACTGATAACCGTATTTGACACGCGTCTCTGCCGCAGGCATCTGGTTTCTGGTCGCCTCATGCAAGTACTCCGCGGAGACGACACGCCGGCCGTCAAATTCACCGCCTTGCAGAACCATCTGCCCGAAGTTTGCAAGTTCGTCGATCGTGATGTACAGCCCGTTGGCCGCATGCACATGCCCGCCGGGGCAGGTGGTCCAGTCAGCACTTAAAATTCCGATGGGCTCCAGCAGCCGCGGCCGCGCAAACTCCATGAACGGCATACCGGCGCGGCGCTCCACCAGACAAGCCAGCATGTAGGTGTTGAAATTCGAGTACAGGAACCGCTCGCCGTTCGGATGAGGGAAGTCCCGGGTGAAGAAATACGAGATCCAGTCCTGCGTCTGATAGCGCTCCGGGTCATCGCCGAAGAAGAGCGGATCGCCCAGACCGGTCGTCATCGTGAGCATGTCGCGCACCGTCAGGGAGAGCAGGCTTTCCTGCGGATGCTCCGGCAGATACTCCGGAAACGCTTCGCAGAGTCTGTCGTCCAATGCCATCAGACCTTCATCGATCGCAATTCCGACCGCGACCGAGACGAAGCTTTTGCTCGCAGACCAGGTATTCAGCCGCGTCTTCGAAGCCAGCCGCCCCCAGTCTTCGGTGATCTGACCGCCGCGGCGAACCTGCACATAATTCAGTACGATGTCTTCTTCTTTTACACGGTTAATGAGATCTTTTACAGCCATGGTTTGGCTCCTTTTCGGCTTGTTTGCAGGTTTTCGGGAAAGGTTTCCGCCAAAAGTATAGCAGTTGCACTCCCCGTCGGGCAATGTTTTGGTGTATCATAGATACTGATATCGCAGGAACCCATTCGCCGGCTGCTGCGCGCCGAAAACGCAACACCCGGCGGCACGAAAGGATATTCCATGAAACTGTTATTTCGTCAGCGCTTCTTCTCCTGGTTCGACAGCTATGACATCTATGACGAATCCGGGAACACGGTCTTTACTGTGGAGGGAAAGCTCTCGTGGGGGCATAAGCTTCATATTCTGGACGCCCGCGGGCAGCACATCGGCACCGTGAAGGAGCGTGTGATCTCATTGCTTCCGAAATTCCAGATGTTTTACATGGATCAGTATGTCGGCGAGATCTATAAGCGCTGGACGTTTTTTCGCCCGCGCTATACGGTTGACCTGAACGGCTGGGACGTGCAGGGGAATCTGTTTGAGTGGGAGTATCAGGTCACGGATCCTCACGGCGGACTGGTCGCCTCGATCTCGAAGCGCCTGTTCCGCCTGACGGACACCTATGAGATCGATGTGGTAAATCCGGGGGATGCGCTTTACGTGCTCATGCTGGTTCTCGCGATCGACGCGGAGAAGTGCACCAGAAGCGGAAGAGATTGAGAAGGGCTGTGGTATGGTCGAAACAGGCAAATTCATTCAAAGGATACTGAAACTGGTCATCGGCGCCGCGTCCGTGCTGGCGTTTCTGGTCTTTCTGCTGATGCAGATCTTCGTGCGGCCGGCATCGCCCGTGCCGCTGTGCTTTGCAATCGCTTTTGCGGTGCTCGCTGCGGTGTTTTTGGTGTCGTTCGTGCGGGACGGATCGCGTGATAACGCGCGGGACAGCGCGGAAAACGGCGCGCGGAAGAAGAGGTGACCATGATCTTATATCATGTGGGCTATGACGAGATCCGTGAGCCGGACATCCGGCACAGCAGGAAAAACGCAGACTTCGGGCAGGGGTTTTATATGACATCGGACACGGAGTTTGCCGGGCGCTGGGCACAGGAACGCCGCGGCAGCGCTGTCATCCGGAACACCTACGAGCTGGATACGGACGGGCTGGTGATCCGCCGCTTTGAGCGGGACGCAGACTGGTTCAACTATCTTTATGGGAACCGGATCGGTCAGCCGGAACTGTATCCGGAAGCGGATGTCATCATGGGGCCTGTCGCCAATGACACGATCTACGATACGCTCGGCATTATCACCAGCGGTTTCCTGGAGCCGGGGCAGGCGCTGCGGATCCTGCAGAACGGTCCGGTGTTTACGCAAGTCGTATTGAAGACGGAACGGGCCACTGCGCAGCTGCAGTGGCTGTCTGCTGAGACGCTGAGCGCGGAGCTGATCGCGGAGAACCGCGCCGTGCGCGGGGAAGAAGAGAAACGTTTTTTGGAGCAGGCGGCTGCCCTTCTGGACGATATGTGACACCCGTCAGCATGCTTTTGGGAGAAAAGGTGACTTGAGTATCAATGCAGGTGCACGGATCTGGAACGCGATCAGTTCGGAGCGGTTCGTGCAGACTTATCTGAATAAGATCGACCGGTATGGGGAGACGCGCGAGATCAAGATTGCCCGGAAAGTCCTCTGCACGCGGAAAATCTGCCAGGCATTGGGACTGGATGCGGTCCTCACCTGCGGGATCCTCCTGGGCATGGAACTGGCGGAGCCTGCGTTCGGTTACATCGGGGAGGCGTTCGTGCGCGGGTTTGATCCGGAGTTTTCCGTCGAACGTCTGGCTGTCGAACAGATGTCCGCGGTCATGGCGGATCTGGTGAAGGAGACCGCCGACGAGTGGCGCAGGCAGACATGGGAAGATGCGAATGCGCCCGATGCCATGCCGGGCCGGGCGGCCGCGCGCGAGGCCACGGCGGATATCGCGATCCTGGGGCATGAGTCGGCGCGCATCCTGGACGGCCTTCGCCACGCGCTGGTCGGGACGGACGCTTCGGCGGAGGAGCTGCTGGCGCGGATGGTGCATCTGGCCGCGGATGTCTTTGACGGATATCCGACCGACGGCGCGCGGAGCATGGCCCTGAATATTTATAAAGACCGGGTGATCCGCATGAGCGCGGAGCGGAAGAGATTGACCGAGCCGGATATTTTGCCGCCGCAGGAGCCGCGCCCGGCGAAGCGGAAGATCTGCGTGAGCGAGGCATTGGCTGTGCTGCAGGCCGCGCAGCGGTATCTGGCGGAAGACATCACGCGGATCCCGGAGGCCTTCCGGGATGCGCTGTCTGAGTACGACCCGCAGGTGATGGCGGCCGTCTATGCCGTCGGCATGACCGAGAAGGCACTCGAAAAGCTGGTCGGAGAGGAGAGAAAAATGGCGGAATTCGAAGGCTTGACCAGGTTCTACCGCGATCAGGATCTGGACTATGCGCAGGCGCTCGCCGAGGTGAAGGCAGGGCGGAAGCGTTCGCACTGGATCTGGTATATCTTCCCACAGATGCGCGGGCTGGGCTATTCGGAGCGGTCGAATTTCTACGGCATCCGGTCTCTGGAAGAAGCGAAGGAGTATCTGGCTGATCCGGTGCTGTCGTCGCGGCTTCTCGAAATCACGGAGGCACTGCTCGAACAAAATGACTGGGTGGACCACATTTTCGGGCATATCGATGCACAAAAAGTCAAGTCGTGCATGACACTCTTTTCGGCAGCGGCAGAAGACCCCGAGCAGAAGGCGCTCTTCGATGCGGTCCTGGAGAAACATTATAAAGGCGAGCGCTGCAGGCCTACCCTGCGGATGTTAAACGGAGAAGATCCATGGCAGTAGTACAGTTTCCTTCGAAAGGCGCGTCCTCGGACAACACGGACGTGTTCATGGACATTCTGGCGGGGAAATACCGGGATGAGGCCTGGGACTTTGCCTGCGGCGAGATCGAAAAGATGAAGATCGAGCCCGGTGAAGTGAAGCTGATGAATGTCCTCGACATGTACATCAACACCTACTCGACCCATGCGGCGCTGTTTAAAAGCCCGGACGGGAAGGAGATCCTGGCCAGGCGGTATGACCGCGATTATGACATCGTGTACTATTACCGGCCGACGGATTTTCCGGAGTACCGCGACTTCTATCCGGAGAAAGCGGAGCTGATGTTCCGAAACGGCGAGTACCTGTATATCAAGTACTGCAGGCCGGATCTGCGGCGGATCATGAACTGGTGAGTGCCGCGCGGGCAATGCCGGTCCGCGGCATCCGGTAAATCAGTCCTTCGGGTTCTGATAGAAGTTCCCGCGCACTTCCGAGGTCTTGATCGAGTTCACGAACGCCTCGGGGTCCACACGACGGACGGCATTGATCACTTTGCGCGTCTGGGCGCCGGAGATCACGGAATAGACCAGTTTCCGGCTCTCATGCCCGTAGGAACCCTCGCCGTCGACGATCGTCGCGCCGTGGTTCGAGACCCGGTAGATCTCTGCGCAGACCGCGTCCGCGTGGTCCGTGACCACGAATAGCGTCTGTTGCTGGTAGGTCTTGAACAGCAGGTGAAGGACCTGCGTTGAGACGAACTGGAAGATGATGGAGTAGAGCGCCTTATCCCATCCGAACATAAGGCCGGCTACGACAAGGATGCAGGCATTGAACCCCAGAATGACATTAAACGAATCGATGCCGCGCCGCTGCGACATGAAGATGCTGATAAAGTCCGTTCCGCCGCTGGTCGCATCCACGGCCAGACACATGCTGATCACGGCGCCGTTGATGATGCCGCCGAAGATCGAGATCAGAAGCGTGTCATAGGTCAGGATGAAGCCCGGGATCAGGTCCACGAACACGCCGGTCAGGATGATCATGATCAGCGAATACAGCGTGAACTTCTTCCCGATGAACTTGAAGCCGATGAAGATGGGGAACGCGTTCAGGATGATATTGACCAGCGAGTAGGAGATCTCGATCCCCGCGAAGTTCTGCAGTCCGCGCTGGATCAGCAGCGTGAGGCCGGCAGCGCCGCCCGGAAACAGCCCGCCGGTGCGCACGAAGCTTTTGATGTTCAGCGCCATGAGCAGCGCGGCAATGACGACGACCACCAGTCTTTTCAGGTCTTTTTTCGGTTCGAACTTCAGCCCGAGGATCATTTCTTTCGTCTCCTGTGTGCGCGATGTACGCATAAATGTGCTATGATAGAGCGGCTCAGGGCCTGCCCGCCTGAAACGGGGGGCAACGCTCGGCCGCAAAACGGTTATAATGAAACAACATTGTCCGGGAAAAAGCAAAGACGCATTCACTTATGCCCGGGATAATAAAAACAAGATGAGGCGGCGAAACAGCCGCTGTGAAATAAGGAGAGTTCAGGAAGCATGAATGACTACATTGTCCGCGCGACTGCGGCAGACGGCGCGGTGCGCGCGTTCGCCATCCACTCCACGGAACTGGTCGAAGAGGCCAGAAAGCACCATAACACCACCCCTGTCATGACGGCAGCGCTGGGGCGCACACTCTCCGCGGCGGCCATGATGGGTGCCATGATGAAAGGCGAGGACGACATCCTCACCATTCGCATTAAGAGCGACGGCCCCGCGGAAGGACTCCTCGTGACCGCGGACAGCCACGGGAATGTGAAAGGGTACGCCTATAACCCGCATGTCCTTCTGCCGCTCAAACGCCGTGGAAAGCTCGATGTCGGCGGCGCGGTGGCGCCCGGCTTCCTGTCCGTGACGAAGGATCTGGGGCTGAAGGAGCCCTACACCGGGCAGTGTGAACTGCAGACCGGGGAGATCGGGGATGATCTGGCATATTATTTCATGACGTCTGAGCAGACGCCCTCGGCGGTCGGCCTCGGTGTGTTGGTGGACGTCGACAGCACCGTGAAACAGGCGGGCGGGTTTATCATTCAGCTGATGCCGTTCGCACCGGACGAAGTGATCGACCGGCTGGAAGCGCGGATCGCGGAGGTCGGCTCGGTCACGCAGCTGATGGAAGAGGGCCTGTCGCCTGAGGAGATCCTCGAGCGCCTGCTGGGCGGTATGGATCTGCAGCTCAATGACACCTTGCGCGCCCGATTCTACTGCGACTGTTCGAAGGAGAAGATCTCGCGCGTGCTCGGCACCCTGTCCGTGAAGGACCTGAGCGAGATGGCGGACGCGGGCGAACAGGTCGAGATCGTCTGCGACTTCTGCAGCACCGTTTACGCCTTTGCGGCGGAGGAAATGAAGGAAGTCCTGCGGCAGAGGATGCTGAAGCTGGCTGGGCGGCTGGGCGTGCTGAATGATGAGTCGACGTATGAAACACCGGCGATCGAGGCTGAGGCAGGACCTGTGGAGGACGGTACGAATGCGTGATCTGTCCGCCGGAAAAATGACAGAGCTGTTTTGGACGTTCTTTCGAATCGGTGCGTTTACATTCGGAGGCGGCTATGCCATGCTACCGCTGATCCAGCGTGAGACCGTGGAAGAGAAACGATGGATCTCGGAAGGGGAGATTCTGGAAGTCGTGGCCATTGCGGAAACAACGCCCGGGCCTATCGCCGTGAACGCCGCGACCTTTATCGGTTATCGCGTGGCGGGTGTGCCGGGGGCTGTTTTGGCCACTTGCGGCGTGGTTCTGCCGTCTTTCCTGATTAT
>CAYLPO010000015.1:0-13108 GCA_964385575.1 uncultured Lachnospiraceae bacterium
CCCGCGCATGACCATCGGGGATTATTTGTACGAGCCGCTGAAAAACTATGAAAAGATGACCAGAAAACAGGCCAGGGGGCGAATCGAGCGGTATATGACAGCTGTGGGTCTGCCCATGGAATTCCTGAGCCGGCACCCGCACGAGTTGTCGGGCGGACAGCTGCAGCGCGTGGTCATTGCCCGCGCGGCGCTGTTGGAACCGGATCTGATCGTGTGCGATGAAGCGACCAGCGCACTGGATGTCTCCATCCAAAACCAGGTAGCAGACATGCTTGTGAACCTGCAGGGAGAGTGGCATCTGTCCTATCTGTTCATCGGACATGATCTGGCACTGGTGCGACAGGTGAGTCACCGGATCATGGTCATGTACCGCGGCGAAATCGTGGAGGTCATGAACAGTCGTGATCTGACGGAGAATGCGGCGCATCCTTACACAAAAGTCCTCTTGGAGGCAGTCTTCGATGTTTATGAGGACCGTGAGGCCCGGCGGAAGCTGCTGGAGCGAAATGCGAACGAGTCGCGCGAGGATGTGCCCGGATGCAAGTTTGCACCGCGCTGCCGGTATGCGACAGATCGGTGCCGAGCGGAAGATCCGGAACTGCGGGAGATCGGAAAGGATCATTTCGCGGCGTGTCATATGTTGAAAAAAGTTTAAAATTCGTTCTTGACAGATAAGAATGTCTGCTGTAAGATAGCACTTGCCTGTTTGAAACAGGAATGCGCGAATGGCTCAGTGGTAGAGCATCGCCTTGCCAAGGCGAGGGTCGCGGGTTCGAATCCCGTTTCGCGCTTTTTTTGTACCCAAAATTCTCTACGGCCTAAAAATGTGAATAAACGGTGCTGTTGCGAAAGACGGCGCGGATGCGTTATAGTAGAGTTAGTCTGTTCATGAATGCTGCGCCCCGGCGCGGTGCATTCTTTGCCTTTACTACGTAAGGAGGACTACATGTCTATTACAGCGATTCTTGACGATGTTGCCGAGACCGAGTGTGACGTGATCGTATACTCGGTGGACGCTGACACATTTGAACACGGCCTGGCCGACGGGAGTATCGTGCCGGCTCCCGGATATACTCCCGAGCAGGAGACCATGATCCTCACGAATATGTTCGATGGGTTTCGCATCGAGTATGCTCCATCGGATCTTTACTCCATCTATGTGATCCATTCGATCTGCCCCGCCCCGGGCGCGGATGAGGAGGAGTCCCGGAAGAACCTGGTGGCCTGGTATAAGCGCTGCCTGGAGCTGGCGGCGGATCACGAGTGCCGCAGCGTGGCGTTTACGCATCCGGGCGACTGCAGCGGGCATCTGATCGAAGAGGGCGTGGCTGCTGCGCTGACCGCTATTCACGAATTCCCGCGGGGTGACAGCATGGATTACGAGTTTTATTTCCAGTCCGAGGAAGAGTATCAGGCATGCCTGACCCTTTATCCGGAGATGGAAGAGGAAGCGTAACTTGCGACGCCTTTTGTGAACACTTTTTCCGCTGGCTTCTGATGTCAGGAATTCATCTGCTCATGTTCCGCACAGATCTCGCGGAAACATGCATATACACTCCAGGTCATATTTGTCGGGGTCAGGACTGCCTTATACGGGAACGGTCCGGCCCCGCATATTCTTACTGCCTCAAGCGCTCGGTCGAACGCCTCGCCTTCCAGAAATGCGAAGACGATCAGCGTGTCCGGCAGCTGCGGATAGGTGGGCCGTAAGGACAATGCCGTCATGGCCTTTTCCTGAATGTCCTCAGGAAGCTCCGGCGCAGGGAGCCCCCGCACGCCGGCAAACTGACCCAGCGCCGCCCCATACTCCATGGGATCCGGCACGATCACATCCACTTTGGCCCTTCGCAGGGCTTTTTTTAATGCCCTTCCGGCCTCGCCTTCGGGCGGGTTGAAGAGGATCACGCGGGCGATCCCGCCGCCCGCTGCGCCGCGGTTTACATTGTTTCGGTTTATGGTGTTTCCGTACATGTTATTCCCTTTCTTGTTCCAGCGCATCTTCCGCCTCGCGGATGGCCCTGATCCGGCGGTACATCCCCGGATGGTTATACTCGAGCGCTTCGATCAGCGGATGCGGGTCGACATTGACCAGCTCGTCGCTGCTGACGCGCTTGAACGTCGCGATCAGTTCCTCACCGTAGCCGTTTTTCACGGCCTCGCGGTCTGCCTCGTATTCCTCACGGCGCGAGCGGTAGTTCGTGAACAGGCCCGCGATCTTCATGACCGGCAGCAGCACGGAGGAGATCACGGACATCAGCACATAGTAGTTATTCCCGGCAATGTCGAACGACCGCCGTACCCATGCGGTGACCGCCAACACCGGCGCCGGCCGCGCGATCAGCGCGATCAGCACCACGAACAGCAGTGCGATTACCACATAGCTGAGGATGTTCAGAAAGTTCTTCTTATGCTTCAGATGGCCGATCTCATGGCTCAGGATCGCCAGCAGCTCTCGCTCGGAATTCTCGTTCAGGAAATTATCCGCGATCCCAAACTCCCGGTGCCTGAACAGCTTCAGCAGGAATGCGTTCTTCGAGGTCGATTTCTTCGACTCGTTATAGACATTGATGATCTTCACCTGCTTTTTCGTGCCTTCCTGCAGCTGCATGATCTTTTCACGCAGCGGGCCTTCTTCGAGCGGCGTGAAGGTGTAGCGCAGTTTCATGATCCGGTAGGAGAACAGCGAGGCCAGTACGAAGAACAGGGCAATGACGGCCGCGATCACCACGCCGATCAGCACGGCCTTTCCGGTGCCGACGGACGTTCCGCCCATCCAGACCGGCAGGTGTTCGCCGAAAAACGCCAGGATCATCCCCAGCACGCCCAGCAGCAGGAATGTGGTCACTGCTTCGATGACCGCATCCTTTGTGAACTCGCGGCGGTCCTTACGATTCAATCCGTATTTCTCCTCGATCCGGAACGTGTCATACCAGTCGAAGACGGTCTCAAGGACAATGTCGACGGCCCAGAAGATCAGGAACGTCAGCAGGAAGACAGCATAGGCATTGCCCGAACAGGTCCGCTCGATCCCGGCGAAGATCGGAGAGAAATACAGAATCGTCGTGATGATCAGCGACAGGATACTCTTCACCAGGAAGAACTTTCGGTTATCCGCTGTGTAGTTCAGATATGTCCGGTAGCGCTCTGGCTCAAAGACGTCCGCAACTTCCGCGGGCAGCGGGCGCTTCCGCTGGATGTCCGCCAGGCGCATCTTCGCGATGTGATAAGCGAGGCTGACCAGGTTCATGATGAGGATAAAGACTCTTGCGGACATGAGGCTCCTTTTCTTTCGGGTGCGCACACCCGGGATGATACCGACAGGATAACAGGATTTCTGCTTTATGTCAATTATTCGAAAATTAAGGTGGGTGCAGAAGAACAGGGCACCCCTGCATTGCCCTTAGGATGCTGTTGTGGTAGAATAAACTGAATTATGGGCTATTGTGCCCTGCAGTAAAAAACAGCCGTTCATCGCCTTCGAATCCGGCGGTGATCAGGCATGATATCGGAGGAGCGTTATGCTGAGCGAAGAGATCAGAAATGAATATCGGCGTTGGAGCGAACTGGCGAGCGCAGACGCGGACCTGTCCGCAGAATTAGCGGGTATGGACGAAGAACAGATCGAGGACGCGTTTTTTAAGGGTCTGGCGTTCGGAACCGCGGGCCTGCGCGGCGTCATCGGCGCAGGCACCAACCGCATGAACGTCTATACCGTGGCGAAAGCCACACAGGGACTGGCGAATTATGTGACCGCCAACTTCCCGGAAGGACAGCGGTCGGTCGCGATCAGCCGCGACTCGCGGAACAAGGGTCTGCTGTTTTGTCAGGTCGCCGCGGGCGTTCTCGCTGCGAGCGGGATCACGGTGCACATGTACCGGGAAATCATGCCGACTCCCTGTCTTTCGTTTGCGGTGCGCTACCTGCACTGCGCGGCCGGCATCATGATGACCGCATCGCACAACCCCGCAAAATATAACGGCTATAAAGTATATAACGAAGACGGCTGCCAGATCACTTCGGAGGCCGCGGAGGAGATCTCGGCGGAGATCGGGAAGCTGGATGTTCTTACCGACGTGAAGGATCTGGCGGACCTTTCCGCCTACGAGAAGGGCGTTGCGGATGGCCTGATCCGTGAGATCGGCCCGGAGGTGGATGATGCATTCATCGCCTGCGTGAAGGCGCAGACCGTGCTCTCGGAGGATGACCGCATTGACCGGAACGTCTCCATCGTCTACTCGCCGCTGAACGGAACGGGGCGGGTCCCGGTGCTGCGCGTGCTGAAGGAGTGCGGCTATTCGAATATTACGGTCGTGAAGGAGCAGGAAATGCCGGACGGCGATTTCCCCACCTGCCCCTACCCGAACCCGGAGATCCTGCAGGCCATGCAGCTGGGCATCGAGTACGCGAAGAAGTGTGACGCGGATCTGTTTTTCGCGACGGACCCAGACGCGGACCGCATCGGGATGGCCGTGAAAGATGAGGACGGTGAATATGTCCTGATCACCGGAAATGAGGCGGGCATGCTCCTGCTGGATTATATTTGCGCCATGCGGAAGAAGAACGGGACGCTTCCCGCAAACGGGGTGTTCGTGAAGAGTATCGTGACCACGGACATGGCCGCGCGGATCGCGGAGCATTACGGGCTTACTCCAGTGGAGGTCCTGACCGGTTTCAAGTACATCGGCGAGACGATCAAGAGCCTGGAGAAGGAAGGCCGCGCGGATGACTATGTGTTTGGTTTTGAGGAAAGTTACGGCTACCTTTCCGGCGGTTATGTGCGGGATAAGGACGCGGTCGACGGCGCGTTCCTGATCTGCGAGATGTTCGCATATTATAAGACGCAGGGCATCAGCCTGCTCGGGAAGCTTGACGAACTGTACCGCACCTACGGCTATCAGATCAATGCCGTGAACTCGTACGAGTTCGAAGGCGCGAGCGGCTTCCGGAAGATGCAGGAGATTATGCAGAGCTTCCGCGGGATCCGCGAGGAGATTGCCGGGAGGAAGATCACGAAGTATCTGGATTATGCGGAGTCTGTGGACGGTCTGCCCGCGGCGGACGTGATCCGGTACTTCTTTGACGGCGGCGCGGTCATCGTGCGGCCGTCCGGAACCGAACCGAAGATCAAGATCTATATCTCCGTGAGCGCTCCGACGCGCGGTGAGGCTGAGGCATCGGAGAAAGATCTGGCGGAACAGACGGCTGCGCTGATTCGCAGCCTGTGATCCGGGAACGGTTCAACTGTCATCGGCGGTCTGCCGTAAGAGAGTAAACGTATGATCAAGCAAAATCGCCTGAATCTGGCGGTCCACATTTTCATATTGCTGCCTACCGTCATTTTTCTTCTGGGATGGCTGCGTCCGGTCATCGGCATTCCGCTGGCGGTCCTGGCGGTCCTGGCTGCGTGGCGGTCGTTTCTGGCTGCAGACGGGCTCGAGGGCAGTGCAGTATCTGCCATTTATTCCCAAAAGGCAGGGCGTGTTGACGCTGCTTCTGTAGTGACGGCGGTCCGGCGCTGGACCGGAAGCGAAAAAGTCCGTCTGGTCATCTGCATCGTTTTCATCTGCATCTGGGTGTTCTTTTCGGGAATCGGCGGCTTCAGCTTTCAGAACGGGGACCATGTGGCGCGAAACACCATTTTCCGTGCGCTCGTAGAGTATCAGTGGCCCGTGGTGACCGCGGACGGCAGCCGGATGCTGGTCTATTACATGGGATACTGGCTGCCCTCGGCATTGATCGGGAAGATGTTTGGCCTTCAGGCCGGATTTATTGCCCAGTATGTCTGGACCGTCGTCGGGATCAGCCTGCTGTATCTGCTGATCTGCCGGTGGCGCGGGAAGGTCTCGCTCTGGCCTGTCATCGTCCTGATGGCTTTTTCCGGCCTGGATGTGGTGGGTTCGCTGTTCTATCACCTGCCCTGGGGCACGTTCCGCTCGGTCATGGAACTGGAATGGTGGTCTCTGTTTCAGCAGTACTCCTCGATCACGACACAGCTTTTCTGGGTCTTCAATCAGACGGTCCCGGTGTGGATCGTAGTGATGTTCTGCCTGATGCAGAGGAAAAAAGAGAATCTGCTGTTTCTGCATTCGAATCTGGTGCTGACCGCGACGCTGCCGTTTATCGGCTTCATCCCGGTCAATGCCTTCCTGCTTCTTTCCGGCATGGATGTGAAAGGAGAAGGGATCGGAAAGGCACTGCTGCACCGGCTGCGGGAGATCTTCAGTTTCGAAAATGTGGTCGGAGTGCTGTGCATCGGGGTTCCGTGCGTGCTTTATGTACTGGGAAATCTGGCCGGCGCGAGCGTTGGGAGCGCGGGAGCATCTGTCAGCACGGAGGAGTATATCTGGGTGACTTCGGAGCTGGGAAACTACATCCTTTTCTGCGTGCTGGAATTTGCGGTGTTCTTTCCGTTCCTGTGCCGGCGCGCGGGGCGTTACCGCGGCCTGAAGATCGTGGTGTTCCTCTGGCTGCTGGTGTGTCCGCTGATCCGGATCGGGACTGCATATGACTTTTCCATGCGCGCGAGCGTTCCGGCGCTTTTCATCCTGCTGATCATGGTGATCGATTCGCTGGACGCCTGGGGGACTTCCCGAAGATTTGGGCTTTTGGTTCCGCTGATCGTACTGCTGTTTTTGGGCGCATTTACGCCGTGGCATGAGTTTCATCGCTCGCTGCAGTATACGCGCAATGCATATCAGCAGGGAGAAGACCCGACTGCCGGAGAAGTCGGTTTGGAAGACGGAGACCGGCTGCTGTATCAGGTGAACTTCAGCGGTGAGACCGAGGGAAACCTGTTTTACAGGTATTTGGCGAGACATTAAATTGACTGGACTATGACCGGCCGCGGCCAAGCCGCGGGAGGATTGACATGGGAAAGAGACTACTACTGGACTGCACGCTCCGGGACGGCGGATATGTGAATGACTGGAAATTCGGACATGATGACCTGGTCAGCGTTTTCGAGCGTGTGACGGACGCGGGCGTGGATATCATTGAAATCGGCTTTCTGGATGACAGAAGGCCTTACGATCCGGACCGCAGCATCATGCCGCATTCGGACTGCGTGGAGCAGATCTACGGCGGACTGGACAGGAAACAGACCATGGTCGTGGGCATGATCGATTACGGGACCTGTGCGATCGAGAATATCCGTCCCTGCAGCGAATGCTTCCTGGACGGGATCCGCGTGATCTTTAAGAAGCACCTGCGGGATCCGGCACTCGCGTTCTGCGCGCAGTTGAAGGAACTGGGCTATAAAGTCTTCGCGCAGCTGGTCTCGGTGACCAGCTACTCGGATGAGGAGATGCTGGATCTGGTGCGGCTCGCGAATGAAGTGAAGCCGTTCGCGGTGTCGATGGTCGACACCTACGGCCTCATGCACCAGAATAACCTGCAGCATCTGATCGATATCCTGGACCGGGAGCTGGATCCCGGCATTGCCCTGGGGTATCACGGCCATAATAATTTCCAGATGGGCTATGCGAACTGCATCACCATGCTCTCTTACGAGACCGACCGTGACCTGCTGGTGGACGGCTCCATCTACGGCATGGGTAAGAGCGCGGGCAATGCGCCCATCGAGCTCATTGCCATGTATATGAACGACCGGCTGGGGAAACATTATTACATCAGCCAGCTGATGGAGGCCATCGACGCGAACGTCACGAAGTTTTACCGGCCCGCGACCTGGGGTTATAACCTGTTTTATTATCTGGCGGCGTCGAACGACTGCCACCCGAATTACGTGTCCTTCCTGATGGAGAAGCGGACGCTCTCGGTGCGGCAGATCGACGGGCTGCTGAAACGGCTCGAGGGTGAGAAGAAGCTCCTGTATGACAAGTCGTACATCGAGGAGCTCTACCGCGAGTTTCAGACGAAGGATGTCAATGACGAGGCCGACCGTGCGCGGCTTAAGGAGGCACTTTCCGGCCGGAAGCTCCTGGTCATGGGGCCGGGGACCAGCATGCGTACGGAGCGGGAGCGCGTGGACGCTTACATCGCAGAGCATGCGCCGACCGTCATTTCCATTAATATGATTCCGGACGCCTGGACCACGGACTACATCTTCCTTACAAACGCGAAGCGTTATGTGCAGCTGGCAGGCAGGCTGCTCGCAGGGCGGCACAGCATTATCGCGACCTCGAACGTGACGCCGACTGCGGAAGGGGCCTTCGACTATGTGCTGAATTTCAGCACGCTGATGGACCGGGATGCGGAGTTCATCGACAACTCCCTGATCATGCTGCTGAAGGCGCTGATCGGGCTGGGCGTGAAGGAAGTCGCGCTCGCCGGTTTCGACGGCTACAGCGCGGAGGAATCGAATTATTACAATGCCGAGCATGAGTATGATTTCGTGAAAGCGAAGGCTGACGGGCTGAACGCGCGGATGCGGGCGTTTCTGGCGGAGACCGCGGGGCAGATCGCGGTGACGTTCGTGACACGCTCGCGGTATGAAAAGAACGCATGATACGTGAGAAGGAATGGACATCAAAGAGAACATGAAAACATATGATCTGGTCGTATTCGACCTGGACGGAACATTGATGAGGACCGCGGACGGCGTGCTGGGTTCGGCCATCAAGGCCATGACGGAGATGGGCTATGAGGCGCCCCCGAAGGAGTCGATGCGGCACTATATCGGACCGCCCATCCAGCAGAGCTTCCAGCAGGAGTTCGGGCTGACGGATGAGGAGGCGCAGGAGATGACCGCGTGTTTCCGGAAGTATTATTCCACGGAGGGCTGCTTTATCGCAGAGCCGTTTGAAGGCATCTTTGAGGTGCTGCAGGCCGTGCGCGCGGCCGGAAAGAAGACGGCGGTCGGCACGAACAAACGTGAGGACTACGCGCGGAAAATGATGGACCACTTCGGCTTTTCACCATTTATGGACGTGGTCCACGGCCCGGACGATCAGGGGAAGCTGAAAAAGGCGGACGTCATTGCCCTGTGCATGAAAGACTGCGGGACGGCTCCGGAGCGGACGCTGATGATCGGGGATTCGACCAGCGACTCGAATGGGGCGCGGACCGCGGGCGTGGATTTTCTGGGGCTGACGTTCGGTTACGGGTTCACGACGCGGGAGGAGGTCCTGGCGGAGGGCGCCGTGGCGTGCGCGCAGAGTATGGAGGAGCTGAAAGAGCTTCTGCTGAGTATGTAAATGACGCGGCCCGGCAGGGCGTGCCTTCGGCGGGCCGGTGAAACAGATAAAGGAAATGACATGGAGATCAAGGTAGCCAAATATATTTCGAATTTTCTGACGGAGCAGGGCATCAGGGACTGCTTCCTGGTCACGGGCGGCGGCGCCATGCACTTGAATGACGCGCTGGGACACCAGGAGGGTCTGCACTGCGTGTTTAATCATCATGAGCAGGCCAGCTCGATCGCCGCGGAGGCGTACGCGCGCCTGACCGGGCGGATCGCGGCGCTGTGCGTAACCTCGGGGCCCGGCGGCACGAATGCGATCACCGGCGTGATGGGCGCGTATCTGGACTCGATCCCCATGTTCGTGCTCTCCGGCCAGGTGAAGCGCGAGACCACCATCCACGCGTGCCCGGAGCTGGGGCTCAGACAGTTGGGCGACCAGGAGTTTGACATCGTGCCTTCGGTCTCGAACATGACGAAATATGCGGTCCGGCTTGATGATCCGCAGAACACAGCCTATGAGATCGAGAAGGCGCTGTATCTGGCAGAACACGGTCGGCCGGGCCCGGTCTGGATCGATATCCCGCTGGATGTGCAGGGCGCGAAGATCGAGGCGGAGGGTCTGCGGCATTTTGATCCGCAGGAAGAGATCGTTGCGGCGCAGTCGCTCGAGGATGAAACCACACTGGCGGATCTGGGATGCGTACCGAAAACACCGGATGAGACCGCTGACCTGGTCCTGGAGAAGATTCGGAAAGCGAAAGCTCCGCTGCTGCTGACGGGCACCGGCATCCGGCTGGGCGGCGCGGAGGCAGATCTGCTGAAGCTCCTGGATGTGCTGAAAGTCCCCGTGGTCACGGCCTGGAACGCCAATGACACAGTCGCGGCGGATCACCCCTGCTTTGCGGGAATGCCCGGGACCGTGGGCACGCGCCCCGGTAACTTTGCGGTGCAAAACTGCGATCTGCTGGTCTCGCTGGGCTGCCGGCTGAACATCCGCATGATCGGGTATAACCATTTCGATTTCGCGAAAAATGCGGAGAAGATCATCGTTGACATTGACCCGCGTGAGCTTAAGAAACCTACGATCCGGGCGGATATCCCGGTGTGGGCAGATGTGAAGGACTTCATTCAGGCGCTTCTGCGGGCGGCAGCGCGCCGCGTGGCGCAGGGATGTGCCGGGTGCGAAAAATACCCGGCGGGCGATCACAGCGACTGGCTGGCCTGGTGCCGCGGTCTGGTCGAGCGCTACCCGGCTGCGGATCCGGCGTACCGGCGCACCGACGGCGGCCCGATCAATCCTTACATCTTCATGGATAAGCTCTCGGATCATCTGCGCGCGGACGACCGCATCATCTGCGGAAACGGCAGCGCCTGCGTGATCACGTTTCAGGCACTGCGCGTGAAGCAGGGTCAGCGCATGTTCACGAATTCCGGCTGTGCGGCCATGGGCTACGGCTTCCCGGCGGCGGTCGGCGTGGCGGTGGCGGACCGGGCTGTGGCGGGCAATGACAGCTCCGCGAAGCGCGTCGTCTGCATCGACGGCGACGGCAGCTTCATGATGAACCTGCAGGAGCTGGCGACCGTGGCGCAGAATCGCCTGAATATCAAGATCATTCTGATCAATAACAATGGCTATCATTCCATCCGGCAGACGCAGCGGAACCTGTTCGAGCCGCCGTTCATCGGCATTGACCCGGACAGCGGTGTAAGCTTCCCGGATTTCCGGATCCTGGCGCAGGCGTTCGGTGTGGGCTACTTCCGGCTGGACGCCGAGGAGAACTGCGACGCGGTGCTGGAGGAGGCTTTGAACGCGGACGGCCCCTGTATCATCGAGGCGGTCGTGGATCCGGCACAGAATTTCGCGCCGAAGTCGTCCTCGAAGGTGCTGCCCGACGGACGGATCACTTCCCCGTCGCTGGACGATATGGCGCCGTTTTTGCCGCGGGAGGAGTTTGAAGGGATCCGGTTCACAGGGGAGTGACATCGACATGAAAAACATCATCATCACCGGAGCCACCGGCGCAGTCGGCATGGCTCTGGTCCGGAGATATCTGAAGGCAGGTGACCGCGTGTTTGCGGTGCTGCGCCCGGACTCGGCGCGCAATGACCGCCTGCCGGAACACGAGCGCCTGGTGAAGGTGTTCTGCGAGCTGAATGAGTATGAAGTGCTCCCCGACCTGGTCAAACTGGCAGGGGAGAACGATGCGGCTTCCGGCGAGTTTCTGACCGGCGACGTGTTTTATCACTTTGCCTGGGCGGGCACCAGCGGCCCCGCCCGGAATGACATGGACCTGCAGAGCCGGAACATCGCCTGCGCGGTGACTGCGGTGCGTGCGGCCTCTGGGCTTGAATGTCATACGTTCATCGGTGCCGGGTCGCAGGCAGAGTACGGCCGCGTGGAAGGCGCGCTCACCCCTGAGACGCCCTGCTTCCCGGAAAACGGCTACGGCATGGCCAAGCTGGCTGCCGGTCAGATGACGCGGAAGAGCTGCGCAGATCTGGGCATCCGTCACATCTGGCCCCGGATCTTAAGTGTCTATGGCCCGTATGACGGCGAGCAGTCTATGGTCATGAGCGCGGTCCGAAGTTTCCTGGATGGCGAGGCCCCGGCGTTTACCGCGGGGGAGCAGCAGTGGGATTACCTGTTCGCGGAGGACGCGGCGGAGATCCTGTACCGGCTGGCGGAGTCCGGGAAGGACGGGCACATCTACCCGGTCGGCAGCGGAGAGGTCAGACCTCTGGCGGAGTATATCCGTGCCATCGCGGCGGCCTGCGCAGAGGTGACCGGAAGGCCTGCGGAGCCGAGGCTCGGGGCATTGCCCTATGCGCCCGGACAGGTCATGTACCTGAAGGCGGATGTGGCGGGCATCGAGGCGGATCTGGGACTGGTCCGCGGACAGGGCTTCGGTACATCGTTTGAGGAAGGAATCCGGAAGACCGTGCGGTGGTGTGCGGAGAACCCGGTATGATGCAGAGTAAGGAAGCGGAATGAATCATTGCCCGGTAACGCGGGCGCGAATACAAAGAGGGGCTCATGAAAAAGATCAGTGTACTTATACCCTGCTATAACGAGGAGGAGAATGTCCGCGAGATCGCGCAGGCGCTGAAGGAGATGTTCGCGCGGGACTTGCCGCAGTACGACTACGACATCCTGTTCATCGACAACTGTTCCACGGACCGTACGCGAGTCTATCTGCGTCAGATGTGTGCGGATGACCGGCGGATCAAGGCCATTTTCAACGCGCGCAACTTCGGCCAGTTCAATTCACCTTATCACGGCATCTGCCAGACCGACGGCGACTGCACCGTGTCCATGTGCTGCGATTTTCAGGATCCGGTAGATCTGATTCCCACGTTTGTCGCGAAGTGGGAGGAAGGGTATAAGATCGTCAGCGCCATCAAAACCTCTTCGAAAGAGAACCCGTTCATCTACGCGCTGCGGGGTCTGTATTATAAGATGATCCGGAAGATGTCCGACGTCGAGATGATCGAGCAGTTCACCGGTTTCGGCCTGTATGACCGTGATTTCGTGAATATCCTGCGCGACCTGCATGATCCGATCCCGTTCATGCGCGGCGTCGTGGCGGAGTTCGGCTACAAGCGCTGTGAAGTCCCTTATGAGCAGCCGCAGCGGCGCGCGGGAAAGACGCATAATAATTTTTACACGCTTTACGACGCGACCATGCTTTCGGTCACGAGCTACACGAAAGTGGGCCTGCGTCTGGCAACCATGGTGGGTTTTCTGCTCGGCATCCTGAGTCTGGCGATTGCGATCTTCTACCTGGTCATGAAGCTGACGCACTGGTACAGCTTCAATGCCGGCATGGCGCCGATCGTGATCGGCATGTTCTTCCTGGGGGCGGTGCAGTTGATGTTTATCGGCCTGATGGGAGAATATGTGCTGAATATCAACCAGCGCGTGATGAACCGGCCGCTGGTGATTGAAGAGGAGCGGCTGAATTTCGG
>CAYLPO010000016.1:0-13052 GCA_964385575.1 uncultured Lachnospiraceae bacterium
AGCGACAGCGGCACCGCCTGGGAGTGCGGCTATGCCTGCGCGCTCGGGAAACCGGTCGTTTTGGTACATGCTGACCCGGAAGCAGATGCGAATATCATGATGCATGCAAGCGCCCGATCGAACCTCTCGCTGCGGGAACTGGAAACATATGACTTCGAAACATTGCCCGCGCGTGAGTACCGCGGAGCGATGCTGTAGTGTTTAAGTGAAGGAGGTAACAACTTGTCAGTGCAACACACGAATATCAAAGGCAGGCCGATCAACCGCGTCTGCCCGCAGTGCGGATTGAACCTGATGCCGCAGTGCACGACGTGTCCGCAATGCGGAGCTTCGGTGCCGGCGCAGGGGCAGGCAGTTCCCGGCGGGAATGCAGCGGCTCCGGCGAGCGCGGCTGTGCCTGCAGGGAATGCGGCTGCGTCTGTGAACGCGAAGCCTGCGGCACAACCTGCGGACCGCCCGGTCTTCTGCCCGAAGTGCGGCACGAAAAATGCGGCATCGTCCCGCTTCTGCGCAGCCTGCGGCACGAAACTGATCCATCCGGAAGGGAGGGCGTGACATGGCCAGATCGATCTATCAGGTTCCGTATCACTGCGGTTTTCTCGAACTCAAACGGCGGCTGGAAGAGATTCTTATGAGCAACGGCTACCGCACGTATCAGTATGAAGGCGAGAACATCTGGAAGAAGGGCACCGGGGCATTGACTGCCATGATGTATATTAAGGTCGAATATGATCAGAATATGGTAGCCTTTCAGGGATGGGTCATGCCCGGCCTGGGAAGCGCGGAGATCGCCGAGATGGCATTGGACGGCGCACTGGGCGTCATTCCGAAAAAGGCATGTCAGAAAGTGATCGATCAGCTGATACAGGCAGCCATGGCGTAGGACTTGAAGCGGGAGAGTGACATGAAAAAGAAGTTATGGCCGGTGGTTTTGATCGTGAGTGCTGCATGCGTGTTCGGCATGACCGGCTGCAGCCGGTTCGGGCTGGGAGGACTTCTGGCAGGAAGGAACCGGGAGGCTGCCGGGCAGGAGGCGCCGGAAGAGCAGCCGCAGTCCGATATGACTGCGCAGTCCGGGGCACCCGGGAAGGGAACCGGCACGACAGCGCCTGCCGGAAATGCTGCCGGCGGGGTGACTGCTGGCACACGGGAGGAGGCCGTCTGGCCAGGGATCTATGTGTACGGAGAACCGGACAGCGGCGAGATCTTCGCGGTCACTGGCGCGGACGGGCAGACCGTCACCGGCTGGTATCTGTATGAGACGGCGGCAGGCAGTTACGGAATGCGCGAATTCAGCTGGGAGATCGATGATGCGGATCCGAATACTGCGACGGAGCCGTTCGGAAACGGCAGCGACCAGATTGATACCTATCAGCTGCAGGCGGACCGCATCACGGTCTCGTATCCTGATGGTTGGTGGGAGGACCGGGATTATATGTACCTGTGTGCAGTCGGGGACGCGGGAACGTACGTGACGCATCCGTCGTTTGATTTCAGTCTGCTCGGAGGCGGAGCAGCTCCGGCGGGCAATCCCGGTGCTCCGGCGGGTGATGCCGGAACCGCGGCCGTCTCGCAGCCGTTCTACGGAGTCTGGGTTCTGGGGTCACAGGAGCTGTCCGACTGTCGGGATATGGTGGATCAGCTGCTGTCACAGGGATACTCCGACGCGGCGGTCTTCCTGACCACCGACTGGAGCAACCTGAACACGGAACCGTGGTATGTTGTCACGGCAGGGGTGTATGCGACGGAAGATGCGGCGAATGCAGCATTGCCCGGCGTGCAGGCTGCGGGTTATGCGGATGCGTATGTGAAGTACAGCGGGGAGCGGCAGGCGTTTGCGTTTGAGTGAATACCCGTTCGTGCCGGAGGAGAGTTGGAAACGGACAGACGAGGAGCGTAAGATGCTGGACATTGGCATAAAAGGAACGAGAGAGCAGACGGTCACCGAAGATCTCACCGCCGCGCGCATCGGCAGCGGCGAGCTGCCGGTCTTCGCGACGCCGGCTCTGATCGCACTCGCGGAAGAAACTGCCTGGCGAAGCGTCGCTGCGGAACTCGATACCGGGCAGGGCACGGTCGGAACTCGAATGGATCTGCGCCACATCGCGGCGACCCCGGTCGGTATGCTTGTGCGCTGCGAGACGGAACTGGTCGAGGTCGACCGCCGCAGGCTGGTGTTTTCAGTCAAAGCATTTGATGAACGGGAGCAGATTGCGGAAGGAACCCACGAGCGGTTTATCGTAGAGAATGAAAAGTTCGCCTCGAAGGCGGCGGCGAAGAAGGAACCGAAAAGCCATGCATAATCAGGAACGCATGGTCAGAAGCCTGGATAAAGGATTGATGTTATGAGGATTTGGAAGAAGATCGCCGCGCTGGGGCTGGCGGCTTTGCTCGCGTTTACGGGAGCTGCCTGCGGTGCGCCGGCAGGAGGCGAACAAGAAAACGCAGCCGGCGCAGAAAGTGCCGGGGCGGCAGCAGATTCAGGCAGCGCGGCATTGCCCGCGGACGCTGAGAGCACGGCACAGGGTGATGCTTCGGGGGCGGTCGAGCCGAACGGCGACGTCATGATCCTGTTCACCAGCGACATTCACTGCGGCGTCGACCAGGGCTTCGGCCTGGCAGGACTGCAGCAGGTGCGCGATACGCTTGAGGCCCAGGGGTATGAGACCATCCTGGTCGATGACGGAGATGCCATCCAAGGAGAGCCCTTGGGAACGCTGACCCGCGGCGAGGCGGTGATCGACCTGATGAATGCCGCCGGATATGACGTGGCCATTCCCGGAAACCATGAGTTTGACTACGGCATGGACCGGTTCTTGGAGTTGGCGGAACAGGCGGATTTTCCGTACATCAGCTGCAATCTGAACCGCGAGGGAGAATTCCTTTTTGAGCCGTACACGATCGTGGAAGCGGCGGGAATGAAGATCGCCTTTGTGGGTGTGACAACGCCGGAGTCATTGGCGACCTCCATGCCGGCCAACTTTCAGAATGAAGAGGGCGAATACATCTACGGTTTTCTGGAGGATGCGACCGGCGAAGCACTTTATGAAGCGGTCCAGCAGGCGGTCGATGCTGCCAGGGCGGAAGGCGCAGACTATGTCTATGTGATGGGACATCTGGGGATGGATGCCGGCGCGGCTCCCTGGACGTACGCAGATGTGCTGGAACACACGACCGGAATCGATGTGCTTCTCGATGGTCACAGCCATGACACAGATCAGATCGTGATGACCGATGCGGGCGGTAACGAGGTCGTTCGGTCGGCCTGCGGCACGAAGCTGAACTGCATCGGATACAGCCATATCTCCGCAGAAGACGGGGTCGTGGAGACGAATATCTGGAGCTGGCCGAACGGGATCGGCGCGCAGGAACTTCTGGGGATCGAGAACGAAATGAGTGCGGCGGTGGGTGCGGCCGTGGATGATGTGAATGCATTGTTGGATGAGGTCGTGGCACAGTCACAGGTGACACTCACGATCAACGATCCGGAGGAAGTTGACAGTTCCGGCAATCCCATCCGCATGGTCCGCCGGGCGGAGACAAATCTGGGTGATTTCTGCGCGGATGCTATCCGTGTCGTTTCCGGCGCCGACATCGGGGTGGAAAACGGAGGCGGAATTCGGAAGAATCTGGAGCGGGGTGAGGTGACCTATGGAGATATCCTGAGTGTCTTCCCGTTCGGAAATGAGCTCTGTGTGATCGAGGTGACCGGACAGCAGATTCTGGATGCGCTCGAGTGGGGCGTGCATGAACTCCCGGATGAGTCGGGCGGATTTCTTCAAGTGTCGGGCTTAAGCTATGAAGTGGATGCGACGATTCCCAGCGGGTGCACCGCAGATGAACACGGTATGATGACCGGGATCGAGGGCGCCAGGCGCGTCAGTCATGTCCTGGTGGGCGATGAACCGCTGGATCCGGCAGGTACCTATACTCTGGCAGGCACAAATTATGTGCTTATAGAGCAGGGGGACGGCTATACGGCGTTTGACGGCGCAAGGGTACTGCAGGAAGGCATTGCGCTGGATAACCAGGTTCTGATCGAGTACATTACCGATACGCTCGGCGGGGAGATCGGCGGAGCGTATGCGGATCCGTACGGAGAGGGACGGATTACGGTGCAGGGAGCGGAATAGATTGGGTTTTCTGCAGTCGTGACGGTTATGGCCGGGAGATATCATAAAGCGGCACATTAGAAATCAGAAAGGAGTAGCAGTTATGGAAGAAAAGAAGCAGACATTTGATTTCACGAAATTACAGGAGTACGCCGGCGAGAAGAAGTACATCTGTACGGAGGAGGAGAAAGCAGCTAGCAAGTTCGGAAAGCTGGTCTTCGAGTTTCCGCAGGAGTATAACGAGATTGTGGCAGATGGGGATCCCGTAGATTATGTAGTGAGTCCGCAGGCTTACTTTCGCGGTGCCAGCCAGATTCCCGGTGCGGAGTTTAACCAGAGTTTTCAGATTTTTGTAAAGCCGTTCTTTTTAGACCGCGTTCAGCATCGCCATGCGAAAGACGAGTATCTGATCTTTCTGGGTGCATCGTTCCCGAATGTGTTTGACTTTGACGCGAAAATTGAACTCACGATTGGTAAGGATGAGGAGGCTGAGACCTATACGATTACAAAGCCGACGATCATCCGGATCCCGGCGGGGGTGTATCATTGCCCGCTGAACTTCAAGGAAGTGAATAAGCCTGTGTTGTTCCTGGCCACACTTATGATGCCCATGTTCGGCGGCATTTACGATATGCCAGATGGAACAACACAAGAGATGGTTTACAACGGACCTGTACAATGCAAGTATAATCCGGCGAAAAAGTGCGATTCGTGCGGAAAGTGTCTGCAGGAGACATGGGAGAAATAATAGACAGTCGGCCGTTCATATTGTAAAAGCAGCCCACCTGGTGGGCTGCTTTTTACTGCTTCATTTTAAAGGTTGAGAGATGCCTTAATAGTATTTTTCGGTATGCAGGATGCACTCTGTGCCTCCGTCGCAGAAGTATACATTTCCCGTGTTGGCACATGGTGTGGGCAGAAGCAGATGCACGAACGCAGGCGCGACTTCGTCCGCAGTCAGGACCCGGTGTTCGTCGTCCAGCAGCGGAGATGCCAGTGCACGGGCCATAGCAGGGCTGGGCGACATGTTTTTGACGCCGTTCATGATGGTTGTATTGACTCCTCCGGGAGCTACTGCGTTCAGTGTGACGCCGTGTTTGGCCCACCATGGTGCCGTCCGTCTCATCCAACGGACAAGCGCGATCTTCGTGGAGCAGTAGATGGCATTGTCTACCTCGACAGGATCGAATGTGTCCACAAGTCTGCAGATGCGGTCCTCTTCCCCGCAGTCGGTCAGCAGCCGGTCCACAAACAAATGGTTGCGTACGACGTAGGAGATGGAATTGGATACCGTCACAACACAGCGCCCGCGGCGCTTCTTTAGCAGGTCGAACAAACCTTCCATGATTGCTACGGATCCGAAATAGTTGATTCGAACGGTCTTGGAAAGCGGCTCCGAGGAAGCAACGCCTGCATTGGACGCCAATCCGTCAATACCATCCGGGAAGAGACGGTGAACAGTTTCCACGGCTTCCTGACGCCCTTCGACTGTGCCCAGATCGACACAGAGGTCTCCGCGGTCGTAGTCAATATTAAATACGGAATGGCCTTCTTTTCTCAGGATTTCTGCCGTGGCCCCGCCCATTCCTTTGGTTCCGCCGGTGATTACATAGATACCCATATGCGCCCTCCTTAACCCGGAACGATAACGGCCTTTTTGATCAGACCTTCGCCGTCGGTTTCCTTGATCATTACACGAGCATACACATAAGGTCCGTCGTATGTGCCGAAATAGGTTCCTTCCGTTTCACAATCCTCTGCAGGTTCGGCAACGGTGAGACGATTTAAAGCGAACAGTCCGCGATAAAGCATCTCTATTCCTTCCCGCCCGTAAATGATATGCGCATTGCCGCCGTTAACACACGGGCAATAGTCAAAAAGTTGTCCGTCAGGGGTAAAGCAGGCTGATAATGCAACTTCGTCCTGTGCCTGAAGTGCATGAAGCAGTTCCTGAACCACGATATCACCTCCAAATCTTGTGAGTATTATTTATACATTTTCTGTACGAAGCATGAGGACAGCGTTAAACAAATAGGTTCGCATCAACGGATCATCGATGTCGACCTGGAGCGTGCTTCGGATCTTCTGAAGACGATACACAATGGTGTTTCGGTGCATGTTCAGTTCACGCGCTGAGTCTGCGATACTGTTATTATTTCGCAGGTAGCAGCAAAGCGTGGTATAGAGATCTTTCAAAGGACCGAAGGAGTCCTCTTTTTGCATTTTGACCAGCTCCGGAATGATGTAGGATTTCCAGTCGGGAATCTGATCACGGAAGTGCTGCATGATGCCCGAAGCGAGACATTCTTTAAAACTGAAAAACATCACATTTGTGCTCGCAGCACGCGCATAGGCAAAACTTGCCTGATGAAAATAGGAGCTTAGCCGGCCCATACCTTGAAAGGGGAGACTGATTCCCACACGGTAATGGGTCGCGGAAAGGATATGCTCGAGCCTTTGGATAACGTAAGCGTAGTTGGTTTCGTCGGATTGTGAGATCACAATAATCGAGTGTTGATACGGAAAGATCACAACATTCGGGAAAAGAGAGATATCGTCACAGATCCAGGAGAAGCGGGGAGGATCGACGGTATCTGCATTGTCATGGGATATTCTCATCAATATTAATGAATCGGTGCGTTTCCATCCGTTCTGCTCATAGAGCGCCTTGATTCCCTCTAAGTTTATCTCTTTTCCTTCCAATGAATCGATCATCCAAGAGTAGGACAGATATTTGTGAGGAAGCTCCTCGGTTTGCCGGGCGATGATGTTTTCAAAAAAATGAGCAACATAGGACGCCAACTGCAAAATAGCTGTCGGGATGTTTTCTTCATAGTAATAAATATAAACCAGGCCCCAAAATGACGAATTCAAATAAATGTTCGTACGAATCTGGTGGGCAAAGTGCATGCTGGGCCAGATCGGTTCAACGGCCTGAGGGCTCTTGTAAAAATCACCTTCGCTGTCCAAAGGGAATTTCATTTTTTTTAAACGCGTAAAAGACGAGAAAGGAATAGTCATGAATTGCTTCAGATCTTCCCATTCGTCGTATACTTGATCAGAGGTGTACTGCGCAGTCAATGCCAGAATATGTCGATCGATTCTGCTGACAAGCATGGGGCAGAGAAATTTTTCATGCGCAATATCCAAAGTAGCCTGGAAAGGGGTGTCTGTTAGCGAAGCAGATATAAGACGATGTTCCCAATCAGTATAGTTATCAAAAATTCGAATGATGAGATTAACGATGTCAATGGCTTTGGCGTTAGGAATCTGAATTCGATCGGGACCGTTGACGAGAAGCACATCTTTTCCGTGTTGGAGAATATATGCAATTCGGTCGTCTGCATCAATATGGCCAAAATCTGTTGCATATGACACCTGCAGCATTTCTATCTGCATGTGGCCATCAATTATTTCTGCGGAAGGATGAAGGTTCTTCAGCTCATTGAACAACACCCACATACTGAGCTTCATTTAGACACTCCCTTATTTAAACAATGCAAATAACAAAATCTCTTTTGTTATTCTATTCTAACTTTCGTTGGTTAGTAAAGACAAAAATTCTCAGGAAAGAATTGGTAATTATGTTTGTGCTGAATATTGATTCGGTGAATAGAGAACTCTTAAAATATGAATAGAAGATAACAATTTGGAAAGGGAAAGCGTAAAAAAGGCTGTTTTTTAGAAGATTTAACAAAACAGACTAACCGTTTCGAAAATTCGAACAATAGGAATAAGGAGTATTTCTTTATTTAGTGGATGTGTAAAAAAGCCAAAAGAGTGGCTTAGTTTTTCAATTATTATTAAGAAAAGGAGATCACGACCATGGAAGAAAAGAAAAAACCGAAATTCAATTTGCTCGATATCCCTGAGTATGCGGGAGAAAAAAAGTACATTAACACGGAGGAGGAGAAAGCCAACAGTAAATTCGGAAAGCTGGTTTTTACTTTCCCGAAGGAAGACAATGAAGTGGTAGCAAAGGGTGATCCGCCGGATTACGTCATTCATCCTCAGGCGTATTTCCGTGGCGCTCGCCAGATTCCTGAGTCGCAGTTCAACTGCAGCTTCCAGGTGTTCGTAAAGCCTTACTTCCTTGACAGAGTCCAGCACCGTCATCCCACGGATGAGTACCTGATCTTCCTGGGTGCGAATAAGGACGTGTTTGACTTTGACGCAAACATTGAGTTTACGATCGGTAAGGATGAAGAGGCCGAGACCTACACGATCACGGCTCCGACGATTATCCGTATTCCTGCGGGAACTTATCATTGCCCTCTGAAGTTTAAGGAGATCAATAAGCCTGTCCTCTTCTTGGCGGCTTGCATGATGCCTATGTTCGGAGCGACATATGACATGCCTGACGGAACGACGCAGGATATGTATTATAACGGACCGCTTCCTTGTAAATACGACGAGAATAAGAGATGTGATTCCTGCGGTAAGTGCCTGCAGGAAAAGTGGAATGAGTAATATCTGACCTGGAACAGGCCCTGGTGTGCTGATGAGAATGCTTATCAGTATGCTGGGGCCTGTGTTTGGAAATAATCAAAGCGCAGCCAGATTCAGCATTTGATGTGTGCTATTATTTTCTGAATAAAGGTGATGCTTATGTGGAAATATATAGGAAAGCGTTTGTTGATGATGATACCGGTTATGCTCGGTATCATTCTGATCGTTCAAATACTGATCGATATTACGCCAGGCGATCCTGCTCGAATCATGCTCGGTACACAGGCTACGGATGAAGCGGTTTTAGCTTTGCGCAATTCGCTGGGTCTGAACGATCCGTTCGTCGTAAGGTATTTTCGATATATCTGGCAGATTCTGCACGGAAACTTCGGGAATTCGCTTATTACAGGACGACCTGTTCTGGCGGAGATCCTTGCCAGATTTCCGTATACTTTGTTGCTGGTTAGCTTAAGTCTTGTGATCTCGGTGGGGGCCGGAATTCCGATCGGGATCTTTGCGGCGTCGAACCAGAATACATGGAAAGATAACCTGGCGATGTTTCTGTCGCTGTTTTGTGTATCCATGCCGTCTTTCTGGTTCGCATTAATGATGGTTCAAATCTTTGCTGTTCAGCACAGATGGCTGCCGCTTGCAGGTGTTACCAGCTGGAAAGGCTGGATCATGCCGGTGATCGCACAGTCATTAGGTTTTATCGCAATTATTGCCAGACAAACACGTTCCAATATGTTGGAAGTTGTCAGACAGGATTATATTACTACGGCTCGTTCAAAGGGAATTCCGGAAAGAAAGGTTAAGTACAGACATGCATTGAAAAACGCCTTGACTCCGGTTATCAGTTCAATCGGCGGTATTTTCGGAGTTATGTTGGGCGGATCCCTCATTATCGAGACGATCTTCTCATTACCGGGTCTGGGACAATATACCATTACAGGCTTGTATAACCGTGATTATCCGGTTATTCAGAGCAGCGTTTTGATCTTGTCATTCATGTTTGCGTTAGTCATTCTGCTGGTCGATATTATATTCGCTCTGGTGGATCCGAGAATACGTTCGCAGTATACACGGACGAAAAAACGCAAACCCAGCAATGGTTAATGAGTTGTTTGGAAGGTGGGTGATCATATGGGCAAGAATAAAATGCTAAAGCCTCGAAGAAAAAAGTCGAAAATAGCAGATGTATGGCATCAGCTGAAGAAGAATAAATTAGCGGTTGTCTCACTGGTGGTTCTCATCATCCTGTTCGTTATTGCCATTATCGGACCGTTGATCGCTCCTTATGATTTTGACTTGACGAACCCGCAGAACGCTTATGCATTGCCAAGCGCCGAACATTTACTGGGGACCGATAAGCTGGGACGAGATCTTCTCAGCAGACTGATCTACGGAGCGCGCCAATCTCTCGAGTTGGGTGTATTTGCCGTTGCTATCGCAGCTGTGATCGGCTGTACGATCGGAGCGATCGCGGGTTATTACGGGAGATTTGTCGACAATATCCTGATGCGAGTACTGGATATCTACCAGGCGGTCCCGATGTTCCTGCTGTGTCTGTGCCTCGCGGCGATCTTAGGGCCGAGCCTCAGAAATGCGATCATTGCCTTGGGTATCAGTACGGTTCCGGGATATGCACGAATAATGAGAGCTTCGGTACTGACAGTACGAGAGCGGGAGTTCGTAGAGGCTGCCCGGGCCATAGATATCAGCGATGCGGGAATTATATTAAAACATATCATACCGAATGCTATGGCACCGGTGATCGTGGAAATAACCATGGGAATCGGCAGCTGCATCCTTTCGGGAGCGGCATTAAGCTTTATCGGCCTCGGCGTTCAGCCGCCTACTCCGGAATGGGGATCCATGATCTCGGAAGCCCGCAGCGTGATGCGTGAAGCTCCCTGGATGGCAATGTATCCGGGCATCTGCATTATGATCACGGTGCTCGCCTGCAACCTGTTAGGAGACGGCCTTCGCGATGCGCTCGATCCGCGTTTGAAGAATTGATAAGGACAAAGCTATGGGCGATTATTTGCTGGATATTCGAAATTTAAAGGTAGAGTACCAAACGGATGAAGCCGTAGTCTATGCGGTCAACGGGGTGGATCTGGCCATTAAAAAGGGTGAAGCGCTGGGCCTGGTCGGTGAGACCGGTGCAGGTAAGACGACCGTGGCCAGAAGCATCCTTAGGATCCTGCAGGTTCCTCCTGCAGTGGTCACCGATGGTGAGATCTATTTCGAAGAAAAGAATCTGCTCACCATGAAGGACAAAGAGATCCGAAGTATCCGCGGCAATAAGATTGCCATGATCTTTCAGGATCCTATGACGGCGCTGAATCCCATTGAGACCGTAGGCTATCAGATCGCGGAAACGATCCGGCAGCATAATAAGATCAGCCAGAAAGAGGCGGTCATTAAAGCATGTGAGATGCTTGAAATGGTCGGCATCCCGGGGGAGAGATATAACGAGTATCCTCACCAGTTTTCGGGAGGTATGAAGCAGCGAGTCGTGATCGCCATGGCATTGGCGTGTAACCCCGAGCTTCTGCTGGCTGATGAACCGACCACAGCACTGGATGTCACGATCCAAGCACAGGTTCTTGAGATGATGCAGGATCTGAAAGACAAGCTGGGAACGGCCGTGATCTTGATCACGCATGACCTGGGCGTGGTTGCGGACTTCTGTGACAACGTGGCTGTCATGTATGCCGGAGAGATCGTGGAATACGGAACCGTGGAGCATATTTTTGAAAATCCTTCCCATCCGTATACGGTCGGACTGTTCGGGTCCATTCCAATGATCGATTCGAAAGAACCCAGACTGAAGCCGATCAAGGGTCTTATGGCGGATCCAACACACTTGCCGAAGGGTTGCAAGTTTGCAGATCGCTGTCCTCAGGCCACTGAACGGTGTTATGCATGGAATCCCGAAGTGGCTGAAGTGGAACAGGGCCATTTTGTGAAATGTTGTAAGACAGAGGTGGGTTGATATGGCATTACTCGAAGTCAAAAACCTGAAAAAGTATTTTAATACCGGCGGTGGACTGCTTCATGCAGTTGATGACATCAACTTTACCCTGGAAGAGGGAAAAACGCTGGGCGTTGTAGGTGAATCGGGCTGCGGCAAATCCACGTTGGGGAGAACGATCCTTCATCTTCTGGATGCGACCGACGGGCAGATCTTTTTCAAAGGAAAAGATATTACCAATCCCTCTAAGAAAGAGCTGCATCACCTCAGATCGGAAATGCAGATCATATTCCAGGATCCGTTCTCTTCGCTGGATCCGCGACAGTCGGTGAGTGAAGCCATCCTGGAGCCCATGATCCGGCATGGCGGAATGAGTAAGGATCAGATGTATGAAAAGATGCGGGAGCTGATGGAGACTGTTGGGCTTGCGGAAAGATTTGAAAACTCCTACCCGCATGAGCTTGACGGAGGACGTCGGCAACGGATCGGCATCGCTCGGGCCCTCGCGCTGGAACCGGATTTCATTGTCTGCGATGAGCCGGTTTCCGCACTGGATGTGTCGATTCAGGCTCAGATTATTAATCTGATGCTTTACCTGCTGGAATCGAAACACCTCGCTTATATGTTTGTCACACATGACCTCTCGGTCGTCAAGTATATCTCGGACGATATCATGGTCATGTATCTGGGACAGATGGTGGAAAAGGCTCCGGCGAATGAACTGTTCGCAGACACGCGTCATCCGTACACGAAGGCGCTGTTGTCAGCCATTCCCATTCCCAGCATCCGAAACAAAAAGAAGAGGATCCTTCTGAAAGGGGAGATCACTTCCCCGATCGATCCCAAGCCCGGATGTCGGTTTGCTGCAAGATGTCCTTATGCTTCAGAGGAGTGCAGCCAACCGCAGGTGTTGGAAGAATGTGCGCCTAATCATTTCGTCGCTTGCTGTAAGCAGAAAGAATTAAACAGTTGAGTGGCAACTGTGATGTAACTGTTGAAGCATTTTTAAAGAAGGAGATTGAAGACATGAAAAAGCGAATATTACGAATTTGTGCTTTTGCATTGGCTCTCGTCCTGCTGTTGGGAGTGATGGCATGCGGCGGAGGCGGTTCGGGAGATGCGTCCGATGAGACAGGATCCGGAGGAGAGGCTGTCGATAATTCGGACCGTGTACTGAACGTGGCGATCGGAGCAGACTCCGGCTCTCTGATCCCGATTTCCATGAGCGGTGATAACGGCATGCAGAATGCAGCTCTTACCTATATGGATCAGCTGTTTGGTTATGAAAGTGACCATACTACCGTACGGCCAAATCTGGTAACCGGTTGGGATATGGTCAGTGATATCGAGTATACCGTTCATCTGCAAGAAGGGGTTACGTTCTCGAACGGAAATCCGTTCACTGCGGAAGATGTCATCTTCTCTATGAACCTGGTCGCCACGAATCCGCTTCATGCACTGGCAGTCAAGTCGGTCGACTTCGAGCGGACGAATATCATCGATGATTACAC
>CAYLPO010000017.1:0-13036 GCA_964385575.1 uncultured Lachnospiraceae bacterium
TGTATGATCCGGATTACGTACTGATCCTCTCGGGAGATCACATCCTGAAGATGGACTATGAGCTGATGCTCGAGTATCATAAGGCGCGCGGCGCGGACGTCACCATCGCGGCCATGCGCGTTCCCTGGGAGGAAGCCAGCCGCCTCGGCATCATCGTCGCGGATGAGAATAACCGCATTCAGGAGTTTCAGGAGAAGCCCGCGGAGCCGAAGAGCGACATGGCGTCCATGGGCATCTACATCTTCAGCTATCCGGTTCTGAAAGCTGCACTGCAGGCTTTGGCGGATCAGGAAGGCTGTGATTTCGGAAAACATGTCATTCCGTACTGCCATGAGAAAGGCAAGCGCCTCTTTATTTATGAGTTCGAGGGATACTGGAAAGACGTGGGAACTTTGACATCCTACTGGCAGGCGAACATGGAGCTGATCGACGTCGTTCCCGAGTTCAACCTGTACGAAGAGCACTGGAAGATCTACACGCAGAATGACTGTCTTCCTCCGAATTTGCTCGGTTCGGATTCTGTGGTCGAGCGCAGCATTCTCGGCGAGGGCAGCGTCGTCTACGGCGAGGTGCGGAATTCGGTCATCGGTCCGCATGTCCTGATCGGCGCAGGCGCGAAGGTAAACGGCTCCATCATCATGAAGGATACGGTCGTAGGAGCAGGAGCTGTCATTGACCACGCCATTATCGCGGACGGCTCCGTGATCGGAGAAAATGCAGTCGTGGGCACCGGTGAGTATGCGGAGAGCGAGCTGGACCGGAAGGTCTATTGTTCGGATCTCGTGACCATCGGCGACCGCACCATCATTCCCGACGGCGTGCGGATCGGCCGGAACACGGCGATTGCCGGCGCCACACATCCTGAGGATTACCCGAACGGGGAGCTTCGCTCGGGCGGCTTCATTGTAAAGGCAGGTGATCAGTGATGAGAGCAGTCGGAATCATTCTCGCCGGAGGCAGCAACCGCCGCATGGAGGAGCTGACCCGCAAACGCGCCATCTCGGCTTTGCCGGTTGCCGGAAGCTATCGCGCCATTGACTTTGCGCTGAGCAATATGTCGAATTCCGGCATTGATAAGGTCGCTGTGATCATTCAGTACAATTCGTTGTCGCTGAACAGCCACCTCAGTTCTTCGAAATGGTGGAATTTCGGCCGGAAGCGCGGCGGACTTTATGTATTCACACCGTCGATCACGCCGGATAATGCCAGCTGGTACCGCGGCACGGCGGACTCGCTGTATCAGAACATCCGTTTCCTGAAGGAAGCGCACGAACCGTATGTGGTCATCGCTTCCGGAGAGGGTGTTTATAAGCTGGACTATAACAAGGTCATCGAGTATCATATAAAGAAAAATGCGGACGTCACCATTGTCTGCAAGGACATGCCCGAAGGCGAGGACCTGTCCCGCTTCGGCTTGGTGACCACGGACGCGAACGGGCGGATCACGGCCTTTGACGAAAAGCCCATGATCCCCACCTCGAAGACCATCTCCTGCGGCATTTACGTGATGCGCCGCCGCGCGCTGATCGAGCTGCTCGAGACCTGCGCCAGGGAAGATCGCTATGATCTGGTGAGGGACTACATTGTCCGCTATATTAATTACAGTAACTTCTATGCTTATAAGCTGGACGGTTACTGGAGCAGTGTGAATACGCTGCGGTCTTATTATAAGACGAACATGGATTTCCTGATTCCGGAAGTCTCTGATCATTTCTTTGCCGGAAACGACTGGGAGATCTATACCAAAGTTGATGATAACCCGTCCGCAAAGTATAACAGCGGGGCGAGAGTCCGGAATAGTCTGGTCTCCTCGGGTTGCATCATAAACGGCACCGTGGAGAATTCAGTTTTATTCAAGAAAGTCTACATTGGTGACAACTGTGTTATCCGAAATTCGATTATATTGAATGATGTGCGCATCGGCAATGACACAGTAATTGAAAACTGCATCGTGGAAAGTCGTGGAACGATACCCGCAGGAACTTCTTACATCAGCAATCCCGACAGCATCAGAGTGATAGTGGAGGCGCACGAACGATATTCTTTGTAGTGTTGGGAGGTAAATGTAATGCAGATCACCGATATCAGAATGCGGAAAGTCGCAAGCGAAGGTCGCATGAAAGCGCTTGCGTCGATCACGCTGGATGACGAGTTCGTGGTCCACGACATTAAAGTCATCGAGGGCGATAACGGATTGTTCATCGCCATGCCGAGCCGGAAGTCTCCGGACGGAGAGTACCGGGATATCGCACACCCGATCAATTCCGATATGCGGTACCGCATGCAGTCCATGGTTCTCGCCGAGTACGAAAAAATGATGGCGGAAGAAGAGTGACTGCGGATTAAAACTAAATAACGAAGAAAGAAGCGCCCCGCGGGCCGGAGTATTTGACCGGAAGCGGGGGCTTTCTTTTTGTCACATTTCTTTTCCTGCGATTCTGTGATATAACAGGTGGCGGACCGACCACGGGCACTGCCGCTGCAGGTATTCCCTCGGGAACGAAACGGTCCTTGGAGGAAACATATGTATTTGATCGCAGGGCTCGGTAATCCGGGCAGAGAATACGCGGAGAGCAGGCATAATGCCGGCTTTGCGTTTATAGAGGAGCTGGCCAGACGGTGCGGCGTGCGGCCCATCGCGAAGGAACACCTGGCGCTTACCGCGCTGGGGCGTATCGGCGGACAGGATGTGATCCTGGCAATGCCGCAGACGTATATGAATCTCAGCGGAAACAGTATAAAGAGACTGGCGGAGGCGTATCACATCGATATTTCTTCGGAGCTGATCGTGGTATACGATGATATCAATCTGGATCTGGGACGGCTGCGCATCCGGACGCACGGAAGCGCCGGCGGGCATAACGGTGTCAGGAACATCATTGAATGTCTGGGCAGCGACGGTTTCACACGGATCCGTATCGGCGTCGGAAACCGCCGCGGTGATCTGGACCTGAAGGATTTTGTGCTCGGCAGTTTTGACGCGAAAGAGCGGGAGATCATGCAGGAGAGCGTAGAGCTGGCGGCAGACGCGGCGGAGATGATCATCCGGGAAGGGCCGGAAGCCGCCATGAACCGTTATAATCCGTATCATAAAGGTGCGGAGGAGGACGCGCAGGAGCGCAAAGAGCGCCGGGACAGCTTTGAGGCGGAGCTGCTGGCAGCCAGGCAGGCTGCCGACGAGATGCTTTCGGAGGAGCCCGCAGAGCAGGACGAACAGGACGGACAGAGCTGACAGGAGGACAGATGTCGTTTTTCGGAGGAGTGATGAACGGACTGCCGGAATTTGCGGCGGTCCGGGAACGGATCGGAAGCGGCCGCGGACCGGTGATGGTGCGCGGCTGTCTGGCGTCCCAAAAAGCACATTTGATCCATGCGCTCTCCGATCTGTCTCCGAAGCGGTTCGTGATCACCTACTCGGAGACGGAAGCCAAAGAGCTCTGCGAAGATCTTCGCTTCTTTGGGGACGCCCTTTATTACCCGGCGAAAGACCTGCTGTTTTTTGACGCAGATGTAAAAGGAAACGAAGTGACGGCCGCGCGCATCCGTGTGTTGAGAGAGATGCTGAAACGCCCGGAATGGACGGTCGTCACCACGATCAATGCCTGTATGGAACCGCTGCCTTCGCGGGATGACTGGGCGGGACAATGCCTGCGCATCGATCAGGATACGAAGATTCCGGACATAGGGAAGTTCGCTCACGAATTGGTGGAACTCGGATATAGGCGGGAAGAGCAGGCGGAGGCTCCCGGGCAGTTTGCGGTCCGGGGAGGCCTGATCGATATCTATCCGCTCTGTGATGATGATCCGGTCCGCATTGAATTGTGGGGCGACGAGATCGACTCGATTCGTACCTATGACGCGGACAGTCAGCGCTCGCTGGGAACACTGGACCGCGCGGAGATCTTTCCGGCAGCGCAGGAGCTGCGCGGCGCTGATGAAACCGCAGAGGGGCTTTCTTTCATCACCTATGTGGGTGATGACGCCCTGATTATTCTGGATGAGCCGGCGCACATCCGCGAGATGTCGGAGGCGGTTCGGCAGGAGTTCGCGGAGAGCCTGCTTCGAAGAAAAGAACAGGGCCTGATGTCACAGGCTTCTGCGGTCATGGATTATGACGGTCTTTGCGAATATATGAGTACCGGAAAGACTGTAGCCCTTTCGGAGCTTTCGGCTACGGCTCCCGGGATCGCGGTCCGGCAGCATGTTCAGCTGGAGACGCACGGCATTGACCGTTATGCGGATAATGTGGGGATGCTGCTGGAGGACCTGAGCAGCTGGACGACTGACGGCTGGAGGATCGTGCTGCTGTCATCTTCCCCCACACGCGCGGGACGCATCGCTGCTCAGCTTCGTGATGAGCGTGGCCTGAAGGCATGGTTCAGCGATGAGCCGGAGAAGGAGATCCTGCCCGGTGAGGTCATGGTCACCCCCGGCAAACTGCACCATGGGTTTGCATACCCTTCGCTGCGTTTGGCGGTGATCCCGGATTCGGACATGTTCGGGCAACGGGGCAAAAAGACGTCGAAGAAGCGCTATCAGGGGAAGCATATCGGCGAGTTCGCGCGCTTTGAGCCGGGCGATTATGTGGTCCATGAAAACCACGGCATGGGGATCTACCGCGGCATCGAGAAGATCGAGATCGACCGCGTCGTAAAGGATTATATCAAAGTCGAATACGCTGCCGGCGGGGCGCTGTACCTGCCGGTCACGCAGTCGGATCTGCTTCAGAAGTATTCCGGCGCGGAGGGACATAAGCCGCGGCTGAACCGCCTGGGCGGCCAGGAGTGGAAGAAGACGAAGTCCCGCGTCCGGAAGGCGGTCGCGGATATCGCCGGCGAGCTGGTACAGCTTTATGCGCTCCGGCAGACCTCGGACGGCTTCGAATTTGCAAAGGACACCGAGTGGCAGCGCGAGTTCGAGGAGATGTTCCCGTATGAGCTCACACACGATCAGGCCGAGGCCGTCGAGGCGGTAAAGGCGGATATGGAATCGAACCGCATCATGGACCGCCTCATCTGCGGCGACGTGGGCTTCGGGAAGACTGAGGTCGCATTGCGCGCAGCGTTTAAGGCCGTGCAGAGCGGGAAGCAGGTCGCGTTTCTGGTCCCGACCACGGTTCTGGCGCAGCAGCACACCCGGACGTTCCGCAGCAGGCTGGAGGCTTTCGCGGTGAATATCGGACAGCTCTCGCGTTTTCAAACTGCGGCAGAGCAGAAGAAGATCCTGCGGGCACTGGAAGAGGGCAGCATGGACGTGGTGATCGGCACGCACCGCCTGCTCTCGGAGGATGTGCATTTCAAGGATCTGGGGCTGCTGATCATCGATGAGGAACAGCGCTTCGGTGTGACGCACAAGGAGCGGATCAAACGGCTCCGGGAGGATGTGGATACGCTGACCTTGACGGCCACGCCCATCCCGCGGACACTCCATATGTCGCTGATCGGCATTCGTGATATGAGTGTTCTGGAGGAACCGCCGCAGGACCGTGTGCCCATCCAGACCTATGTCATGGAGTACCACGAAGAGCTCGCCCGGGAAGCCATTCTGCGCGAACTGGAGCGCGGGGGCCAGGTCTACTATGTCTATAACCGTGTGCGTGGGATCCAGGAGATCACTGCCCGGATCCGTGCCATGGTTCCTGATGCCCGGGTCGAGTTTGCGCACGGACAGATGTCAGAGCGGAAACTGGAACAGGTCATGCTGGATTTCGTGAACGGCGAGATCGATGTTCTGGTCTCCACGACCATCATTGAAACGGGACTCGATATTCCGAACGTGAACACCATCCTGATCCATAACGCGGACCGCTTCGGGCTTTCACAGCTCTATCAGCTGAAAGGAAGAGTCGGCAGATCGAACCGAACGGCGTATGCATTTCTATTTTACAGGGCCGGAAAAGTCCTGAAAGAAGAGGCAGAGAAGCGCCTTCGAGCCATCCGTGAATTTACGGAACTCGGAAGCGGCGTGCGCATCGCCATGAAGGATCTGGAGATCCGCGGCGCCGGGAACCTGCTGGGTGCCGAGCAGCACGGCCATATGGAGGCGGTCGGATATGATCTGTACTGTAAACTCCTGAATGAAGCAGTTCTGAACCTGAAGGGCGGCACTCAGACCGAAGAGTTCGAGACAGCAGTCGACCTGCCGGTGGATGCCTTCATTCCGGAAGGCTACATCTCCTCCGAGACCGTAAAGATGGAGATCTATAAACGGATCTCCGGCATTGCCTCTGAGGAGGATCTGCTGGATGTGACAGATGAACTGATCGACCGGTTCGGCCAGGTGCCTGCGCCGGTGGAGAACCTGCTCACGATCGCGTATATTCGCGCGGAGGCACGGCGCGTCTATATGACCGATGTCACATTGAAAGGCAGACTCCTTACGATGAAGATGTTCCCCCGCGCTCTGGTGAATACCGCGCGGATCCCGGTCCTGGTCAATGACTATTCCGGCAGACTGCGCTTTTCTGCGGGTACAGAGCCGTTGTTTTCCTGCGAGCTGACCCGGGAGCAGCTGCTGGCCCCCTCGAAATTGCTTACCGCGGTGAAGGAACTGGTCTGCGATATTGCACAAAGTCTGGTCGGGTGATAAAATAAGCGGGAATTTTGCATAGAAGCAGAAAAGGATGTGTTGAACATGAGAATTGATCGTTTCATTAAGAAGATGGCTGCCGCGGCAGCATGTGTGCTTGTGGCGGGCTCCCTTCTCGCCGGCTGCGCCTCGGGTTCCGGTGCGGCTTCCGCATATGATCCGCAGGCAGTCTGTGCGCGCTACGGTGACACGGAGATCTCTGCGGCGGAAGTTTCCTATTATGTCCGTGATGCGCAGTCTATGTATGAGATGATGTACGGCAGCCAGTCGTCGGATCTTTGGAATATGCAGATCTCCGAGTATGTAACACTGGAAGATGCCGTGAAGGAAAGCACACTGAACGAGGTCCATCAGACTTATATCCTGATGGATCACGCGGATGATGTAGGGGTGGCGCTGACGGATGACCAGATCGCGCTGGCACATGATGCGGCGGACCGTTACTATGAAGCAAACCAGGGTGCGGCCACGGATGCGATCGGCATTGAACGTGAAGACTATTATCCGTTCTTCGAGCACAACGCGCTGGCGGTTCTGGTTCATGAAGCTGCGGTCGCTGATGTCGACACGAATGTGTCTGATGAGGAAGCCAGACACTGCACGGTACAGGTACTGCGTTTGGATGATGCCTCTTCCGATTATGACGCAGAAGCGGTAAAAGATGAGGTTCTGGCATTGCTGGAAGGTGGATCGACCCCGGAGGAAGCCGCGGCAGAGCATGAAGAAGAAGGCCTCTCATTCACCGAATATCAGGTGGGAGCCGGCGAACAGGAGGATACGTTCGGTCAGGAAGCCATGTCACTGGCAGAGGGAGAGTTTACCGCCATCCATTCGGATGAGGCAGCATGCTGGTATGTCGTGTACTGTTCGGAATACATGAATGAGGAAGCAACGCAGAGCGGACGTGATCAGGTGATCTCGCAGCGCCAGGCCGAAGCGTTTGACGCGGTCTATGCGGAGTGGTGCGAGTCGGCACCGGAATTCGTCGTAGATGAGGACGTTCTGGCTTCCATCGACATGTCCGTGCCGATGACGTCGTCGGGAGTGTCGGTGGTCCAGCCCGGCTCGGAGGATGAGACCGAAGGCTGACAGGCAAACGGGATCAATCATTACAAAGATGTTAATAAATCGGTACATTGGCGCCTGTTCTGCTTGACAAGCTAACACCTGTTTTTTATAAATAAACATGTATATTAAATTCTGGGCTATGCCCAAGTGATTTAGGAGGATCCTTTCTATGAATAAGAATGAACTGATCGCTGCTGTGGCCGAGAACGCCGGCATTTCGAAGAAGGACGCGAAGGCGGCCGTGGACGCTACTTTTGAGGCCATCTCCGCTGCCATGGCAAAAGGCGATAAGCTTCAGCTCGTGGGCTTCGGTACCTTTGAGACCGCGAAGAGAGCTGCCCGTTCCGCGCGTAATCCCCGCACGAACGAGACCATCGAGATCCCTGCGGCGAACGTCCCGAAGTTCAAGGCCAGCAAGGCCCTGAAGGACAGAGTGAACGCATAAGCGATCTGAGAGCTTGTCAGTGTATGACAACTGAACATCGGCGGGGCGGTCTTTCTGGCCGCTCCGTTTTTTTCGCTTTTGGGAAAGCCGTGGCGAAGAGAACCGGAAGGAGAGAATATGCGCATTGATAAATATCTGAAAGTTTCCAGGATCATTAAGCGCCGCACCGTGGCGAATGAAGCCTGCGATACCGGCCGCGTCATGATCAACGGCCGTGTGGTGAAGGCTTCGGCGGAAGTTAAGGTCGGCGATGTGATTGAGGTCGCGTTCGGAAACAGGACTGTGAAAGCAGAGGTCTTAAGCATCGCAGAGTCAAACCGCAAGGAAGACGCCGCAGGCATGTATCAGCTTTTGTGAACGGAAGGTCTGATTCCGGGACTTCGGAGCATATTTCATGCATATCAGGCGTTATTTTTATCCAAATTCAGAATAATTGATAAATAACATTGCAATCTAACCTTTTTTCCTCTACATTAATCTTAGTTTCCGAGATTCTCACCTTATGCAAGTGCGGAGCGGACTATGGCTGTGACCAGAGCAGGAAAAAGCGAAACGTCAAACACAAGCTTTCCATGTTCGCCATCATTCTGGTGGTGGCCGTTCTTCTGGTGCTCCTTTCCGTAAAGACGATTAATCTGCGCGCCCGCGTCTCGGAGTACGATGAGCGGGTCGCCCGTCTGGAAGAGGAGATTGCGGATGAGGAAGCGCGCTCCGAAGAGCTGGATGAGCGTGAGATCTACATCCAGACGAAGCAGTATGTCGAAGAAGTTGCGCGCGACCGGCTGGGTCTGGTCTATCCGGGAGAGATCCTTCTGGTGCCGGTGCAGTAAACCGGACCCTGCATTTTCATTTCTTTTAAAGTTATAAATCATGATTCGCAGCTGTCAGAAATGACGGCTGCATTGTATTTTTGAACATTGTGGTATAAAATAATGCTTTCCACACGGACTGTGCGCCGAAACAGGTTTTGTGAGGCAGCGGTTCATCAGTTAATAAGGAAGGAGCAGGACATGGGCGTAAAGGAGTCATTAAAAGGACGCAGTTTCCTGACACTGAAGGATTTCACCGCTGAGGAGATCGAGTATTTCGTGGATCTGGCCGCGGATCTGAAGGCGAAGAAGAAGGCCGGGATCACGGGTGAGAGTCTGAAAAAGAAGAACATTGCCCTGATCTTCGAGAAGCCGTCGACCCGCACACGGTCGTCGTTTACCGTCGCGGCGAACGATGAGGGCGGTTTCCCGGAGTACATGGGCCATGAAGATATCCAGCTGGGACACAAGGAGACCGTGGAGGACACGGCGCGCGTGCTCGGGCGCATGTTCGACGGTATCGAGTTCCGCGGCTTCAAGCAGAGCACGGTCGAAAAGCTGGCACAGTACTCGGGCGTCCCGGTCTGGAACGGCCTGACGGATGAATTCCACCCGACTCAGATCCTGGCGGACCTGCTCACCATGAAGGAGCACTTCGGCTATCTGAAGGGCCTGAAATTCGTCTTCGCGGGCGACGGCCGGAATAATATGTCGAACAGCCTGATGATCGGCATGACGAAGATGGGCATCCACATCGTCATTCTGGCCCCGAAGGAGCTCTGGCCGGATCCGGAGCTGGTGCATCTGTGCGAGCAGTATGGTGCTGAGAGCGGCGGCAGCGTCCTGATCACGGACGACGTTAATGCGGTGGATGGTGCGGATGTCATCTACACGGATGTCTGGTGCTCCATGGGCGAGGAGGATAAGGCTGCGGAGCGCGTGGCGCTTCTGACGCCCTACCGTGTGGATGAGGCCATGATGGCCCGCACGGGGAAGGACTCGACGGTGTTCCTGCATTGTCTGCCTGCAGTCCGGGGCAATGAAGTCACCGAGGGCGTCCTCGAGGGGCCGCAGTCGCTGGTCTTCGACCAGGCGGAGAACCGCATGCACACCATTAAGGCCGTGATGGTCGCGACACTGGGTAATTATTAATGGAGAATAAGTCTCTGTGCGGTGCGAATTCCACCGCCATGAAGTATTTTTTCAATGACGAAGAATTCGGGATGCTCCCCGAACAGGTCCAGGAAGAACTGCGCGCCATGTGCGTGCTCTTCACCGCCGAGTTCGGGGGCATCATCTATCTGGATTTCGACCCGGAAGGGGAGCTTCTGATCCATATTACGCATGCGGAGGACGACTTCCTGTTCGATGAGATCGGCGCGGGACTGAAAGCGAACGCGCTGCGCAGGGAGCACCGCGAGCTGTTCGAGCAGTTGGAGCTGTTCTACCGGATGGTGATCCTGCCGAAGGAGGGCGGAAAGGCATGACGATCGGAAACGTCATCATTGATCCGCCCGTGGTCCTGGCGCCCATGGCCGGCGTCACGGATAAAGCGTACCGTCTGCTCTGCAAAGAGATGGGCTGCGGCCTGACCGTGACCGAGATGGTCAGCGCGAAAGCCATCCTTTATAAAAACCGCGGTACCGCGAAGCTGATGGAGGTCGAGCCCGGCGAGCGCCCCACCGCGCTGCAGCTCTTCGGTTCGGATCCGGAGATCATGGGCGAGATCGCGGCGCAGGTCTCGGACGGACCCTGGGACATCCTGGACGTGAACATGGGCTGTCCGGTCCCGAAGGTCGTGAAGAACGGCGAGGGGTCGGCGCTGATGCGCGACCCGGCATTGGCAGGGCGGATCGTGGATGCCATGGTCCGCGCGCAGAAAAAGCCCGTCACCGTGAAGTTCCGGAAGGGCTTTACGGAGCATGAGGTCAACGCCGCGGAGTTCGCGAAAGTGCTCGAGGCGAACGGCGCCTCGGCGGTCGCGGTCCATGGCCGCACCAGAGAGCAGATGTACGCCGGAAAGGCCGACTGGGACATCATCCGGCAGGTGAAGGAGGCGGTCTCGATTCCGGTCATCGGAAATGGGGACGTCACAGACGGACCCTCGGCACTGGCCATGCTGCGTGAGACCGGCTGCGACGCGGTCATGATCGGCCGGGCGGCGCGCGGGAACCCCTGGGTGTTCCGGGAGGTGACGGAGGCGCTGCGGGGGAGCGGTACGGCCTCTGCGGCGGGATCTGCCGACGACAGCGGCAGCGTTTTCCGGGCGGCCGACATTGCCCTTTCGGAACGCATCCGCATGATGAAGCTGCACGCGGAACGGCTCATGGATCTGAAGGGCGAACGCACCGCCATGATGGAGATGCGGCGGCATGCGGCGTGGTACATTGCGGGACTGAAAGGCTGCGCCAAACACCGCAGAGAGCTGAACGAAGTTTCCGGCTTCGAAGGCTTTCTGGAGTGGTTGACAATGCTTACTTCTTAAATTATAATCGCATTCGATATTCTGCGCGGGACCCGATGATTACGCAGAAAATTTTCATTGATTTCATGAGGTATCAGGAAGTGGATGAGAAGGTGAATGAGCTTACGCTCGCCGGAAAAAGGAGATTTGAAGAGGAACTGGAGCGCCTTCGCGTGGTCGAGAGAAAAGAGATCGCGATGAAGATCAAGGAAGCCCGTGAGCAGGGTGATCTTTCTGAGAATGCCGAGTATGACGCGGCGAAAGACGAGCAGAGAGATATCGAAGCCCGGATCGCGGAGCTGGAAGCCATCCTGAAGAACGCGGTCGTCGTGACCTATGACGGCAGCACGGTCGGGATCGGCTGCACCGTAAAGGTGTGGGACGAGGAGTTTGAGGAAGAGATCGAGTACGACATCACCGGTTCGGATGAGGCAAACAGCCGTCTGGGACGCATTTCGAATGAGTCTCCGTTCGGCCGCGCCATCAGCGGACATAAGATCGGTGACGAGTTCGAGGTCGACGCCCCGAACGGGAAGATGAAGTATAAAGTTCTGGATATTCACGAGACCGCCTGAGCCGGCGGCATCGTGTATTTGAGGAACGATTGAAAAGCGAGGCTCGAAACTTCAGAGCCCCGCTTTTTCAGAATTGGAAAGGCTTTCATTATGGCACAGGACAGAGAGAACACGCAGGCGGCCGGGCAGGAGAAGCCCGAGCAGGACATCGGACAGCTGAGGAAGGTCCGCCGTGAGAAGCTGCAGGCGCTGCGCGACATGGGTACGGATCCCTTCGTGATCCGCCGGTTCGACGTGGAGCTGCACTCGACGGACATTCTGGAGAACTATGAGAAATACGAGGAGCAGGAAGTCGTCCTGGCAGGCCGGCTGATGTCAAAGCGCGTCATGAGCAAGGCCAGCTTCGGTCATATCCAGGACCGCGAAGGTCACATTCAGCTTTACGCCGCGAAGGATGTCCTGGGCGATGAGCCGTACAAGGCCTTTAAGAAGATGGACATCGGCGACATCATCGGCGTGAAGGGCGTGGTGTTTAAGACGAAGACCGGCGAGATCTCGGTCCGCGCGGAGGAGATCACGCTGCTGTCGAAGAACCTGCAGCCGCTGCCCGAGAAGTTCCACGGCCTGACGAACACGGATATGCGTTACCGCCAGCGCTACACGGACCTGATCATGAACCCGGAGGCGAAGGATACGTTCATCAAGCGCTCCCGGATCATTTCCGAGATCCGCCGCTTCCTGGATGAGAAGGGTTTCATGGAAGTCGAGACGCCCATGCTGGTGGCGAATGCCGGCGGCGCCGCGGCCCGTCCCTTCGAGACGCATTTTAACGCGCTGAACGAGGACCTGAAGCTGCGCATCTCGCTGGAGCTGTACCTGAAGCGCCTGATTGTCGGCGGCCTCGAGAAGGTCTACGAAATCGGCCGCGTCTTCCGGAATGAGGGCGTGGATACGCGCCATAATCCGGAGTTCACGCTGATGGAGCTCTATCAGGCATACACGGACTATCACGGGATGATGGACCTGACCGAGGAGCTGTACCGCCACCTGGCGCGGACTGTCGTCGGCAGTGAGGTCATCACGTATCAGGGCAAGGAGATCGACCTGTCGAAGCCGTTCCGCCGCATCACGATGATCGACGCGGTGA
>CAYLPO010000018.1:0-12958 GCA_964385575.1 uncultured Lachnospiraceae bacterium
GGAAAGGGCATGCTCTTCCGTGTCTTGCTGATCTTCCTGTGCTTTTTCCTGACCTCCACAGGATATCTTGCATGGCTCTATCATCTGCTGGATCTGGCTCCTGCCGGGATGCCGGACCTTCTGGCCATGGGCCTGGGCTACGGCTGCCAGGCTGCCGGCATCGGCGCTTTTGCGCTGATCGCGAGCCGCCGGCACACATGGGTGTCGCGAAGGACGTTTACCGGCGCCCTGATCGCCTACCTGATCTGTATGATCCCTGCGGCGGTCCTCCCCGGTCTGCCCGGGACGGCTGTGTTTGGCGCGCTTCTGAATCTCTTCTGCGGCGTTATCGTCGGTTTTTACCTGCATGATCTGGGCCGCGCCGAGGCACGTGTCAGGGGCCGGGTATTCGGTCTGGGTTACGGCATTGCCACCGCTGCGTCCTGGATTTTGTCCCGCATCGCAAATATCACGGTCTGGAAGACGAACATGGTGATCGTCTTCTGCGCCGCCCTGACTGCCGTGACCGTTCTGCTGCTTCATACGGCGCCGCTTTACGAATGGTCGGAGGAGGGCCTGTTTTCTCCGAGCGCGTCCGCCGATATGCCGCAGCTGAAGCGGCTGCTGATCATTGCCTGCGCGGTCGTGTTCCTGTTCAGTGTCGTAAACCACGTCGGTTTTTCGTTCCCGGCGTCTGACATCGGGAACGGCGTCGACCTCGAGCTGTCGCGCCTGTTTTATGCGGCCGGGCTGGTGATCGCCGGCCTGGTAAATGACAAGAACCGCAAGTACGGCGCCATCACGACGATGGGTGCCCTGGTCATTCCGTTCATCATGCTGTCGCTCGGAAGCGGAGGCGCGCCTGCCGCGATCCTGTGGGCGCTGAGTTACTTCGCGTCCGGCTTCTTCTCGGTCTACCGGATCATCCTGTTTGTAGATCTCGCCGAGGCGAAGAGACTGCCGTTCCTGGCCGGCTTCGGTCTGCTGTTCGGCCGGCTGGGCGAAGCGCTCGGAACCGTGCTGTACTCCGCCGCAGCGGGCCGGATGTTCGCCCTGGTCATGTTCGCGGCATTGCTCTACATTGCCACGATCCTTCTGTTCTTCTGGCTCTGGCAGAAGATCTACCTGCCGGAGGCCGACCGCGAGAGGAGCGAGCGGGAGGCATTCCGCCGCTTCGCGGTGAAGCACGACCTTTCCCCGCGCGAGCGCGAGATCATGTCGCTGCTGTTGGAGAAGGAGACCACCGCGGCGATCGCGGAGCAGCTGTTCGTGTCCGAGAGCACGGTGAAGTTCCATATCCATAACCTTCTGCAGAAGACCGGCACGAAGAACCGGAAAGAGCTGGTCGAACAGTATTATTCCGGCCGCTGAGCCCCACCTGACCGAAAACCTGACCCTGTTTTTTCCCGCCTGACCGAAATCCCGGACTGTTCATTCCGCCTGTTTGGAAGCAAGGTGTATGAGGAATAATTCCGTTACGCACTATTTCAAACAGGGAGGATAGAAAGTTTATGAAGAAGAGATGGATGGGCATCCTGCTCGCGCTGGTCATGGTGATGACCGTGCTTCCTCTGGGGGCGGTCACGGCGCATGCGGATGCTGATGTTGACACTAGGATCGACAACTCCGTGGACCGAAGCACCACCGAAGTCATCGGCCGTCTTACTCTGACCGACACACGGACCGGGGAAGTCCAGACCGACGTGGTCGTCTTCGATGAAACGACGGCGTCCACATTCACAGACCCGTCCAATCCCACCGTAACAGCGATGATCTCCGAGGCGCAGGAAGCGCTTTTGGACAAGGCGCAGGAGCTCGCGGGAGGAAGCACTGTGACGACGGTGAGCCAGAGCGTATCGGATCCCGCGATCGAGAGTTGGGCTGATAACCGAACATACAATTATTTTGATAATGTTGATAATGGAGAAAGCGGGAAAATTCTGATCGTTGACGGGAATTATTATCATAACTGGCGGTACACGGTGACTCTGGAAGCAGAATATGACAGCTCCGAATCCGCATCGGCTTCCTCGCACTTCGGCGTGCTGATCTCCGACACCGCGGGCAATGCCAATTCCGGCGGCGGATACCGGATGGATTATCCCGGCAATGAATTCGGCACGGATGTCCGGAAGAGCGCCACGAACAACTTCGTGGAGAACGGCGGACATGTCGTGATCTCCGCGGTCCCGGACGACGGGTACACGTTCGCCGGCTGGTATCAGGGCGATCCGAACGCGGAGGCGGGCGAACCGATCTACTCGGGCGAGCCGCTGTCCACGAATTCGACCTATGAGTTCTATGCCCCGCTGAACATGTCATTGTCCTATCTCTGCGCGGTGTTCGAGGAGGGAACCACTCCCGCGCATCCCGGCGACCAGGTACAGATGTGGGTCGGAAACACCGAGGTCGTCGGGCCGGACAGCAGCGCCCAGGGCGGTAAAGTCGCTGTCAGGTACACACCGAGCTATGACGATTATCCGGACATAAAGGCGAAGGACGGAACGAACTATGTCGCCGGTGAGGTCCTTCAGTTCTATCGGGGCGACGAGTGCACGGTCTATGCGCGGCCGGATGCGGGGTACCATTTCGTGGGCTGGTACCATGTGAACATCGAATGGGGGCCTGGCGAAACGCTGGCCTGGCAGGGTTCTGTGATCTCCACGGAAACGAGCTTCACCTATAAACCCGGAGTAACGGTCCTGCCCGGCGACACCGAGCCGCTGCGCTACGTCTGCGCCGTGTTCGAGGCGGGTGAAGAAGAGACCGCGTCTGCTGAGACGACGGCTTACACCGTGATTTCCGGCGGCGGCGCCTCCCGGCAGGCCGGCAGCGGCATGGATCTCGCGTTCACCGTCGAGCGGACGCCGGACAATGCCGACGCCTTCACACACTTCGCCGGGATCGAGGTGGACGGCGCTGCGGTGGACGATGCGAACTATACCGCGGTATCCGGCAGCGTGAACCTGACGCTGAAGGCGTCCTATCTCGAGACGCTGGCGGTCGGACAGCACACTTTGAAAGTGTTGTTCAACGACGGATCCGTCGAGACGACGTTCACGGTCACGGCGGCAGAGGGTTCCTCCGGGACGACGCCTTCGGGGCAGCAGCCTCAGGGCGCGGTGAGTCCGCAGACCGGTGACGGCAGCCCGATCAGGCTGTGGACGGGCCTGATGGCGCTCGGCTTCGCCGGAACTGTGATCGCGCTGGCGGTGGAGAGGAAGAAGCATAACGCCTGATAAAAATCGCTTGCGTCATAATCGACCTCATGCTATACTACTCTTCGCCTGTCGCTTCGGCAGGGACCGCAGGGCGGTCGGAATCGCCCAAATCATTTATAAAAAGAGAGGTCATACCATGAAAGCAGACATCCATCCTACGTATTATCAGGCAAAAGTTACCTGCAACTGCGGAAACGAGTTCACGACCGGATCCACGAAGCCCGAGATCCACGTCGAGATCTGCTCGAAGTGCCATCCGTTCTACACCGGCCAGCAGAAGGCTGCCGTGGCGCGCGGACGTATTGAGAAGTTCAACCGCAAGTACGGAAGAAATCAGGCACAGTAGGTCACCATACCATAAGTACGGGGAGCTTTTCGCGGCATGCGCGGAAAGCTCCTTTCTTCTACCCGAAAACAGTTTTTAAGAGGTATTTGCCATGCGCATGTCAGGCATCGGCGGCCAGGCCGTCCTGGAAGGCATCATGATGAAAAACGGCGACGACTACGCGCTCGCGGTCCGTGTCTCGGAGGATGAGATTCATGTCGAGAAAGATGCGTACCGCTCCATCGCGGGTGACAGTCCCGTGAAAAAGGCGCCCTTCGTCCGCGGCGTAGTCGCATTCATCGACTCGCTGGTCCTGGGGATCACGACGCTCATGAAGTCTTCAACGTTTCTGATGGACGAGGAGGAGACGGCGGAAGCTGCGGATGCCCCCGCGGGCAATGCCGGTTCCGCGGAACAGGCCTCCGTCCGGAAAGAGGAAGCCGCAGAGAAGAAAAAGGATGACGGCCTCTCCGCCTCGGACAAGGCCTTCCTGTTCGGGACGCTTGCGATTTCGTTAGTCATTGCCCTCGCTCTTTTCGTCTTTTTGCCCCTGTTCATCACGAACCTGTTCCGGGAGCACATCACGGAATCACCGGTGATCCTCGCTGTCGTCGAGGGCGTGGTGAAGATCGTCATTTTCCTGGGATATCTGCTGCTGATCTCGCGCATGAAGGATATTCAGCGCACGTTCATGTACCACGGCGCGGAGCACAAGTGCATTAATTGCGTCGAGACCGGACACGAACTCACGGTGGAAAATGTCCGCACCAGCTCGCGCTTCCACAAGCGCTGCGGCACCAGCTTCCTCTTTTATGTGGTGATCATCAGCGTGATCATCGGCTTTTTCATCCAGAGCGGGAGCATGCCGCTGCGGCTGGTACTGCGGATCGCGCTGATGCCGGTGATTGCAGGTATTTCTTACGAATTTATCCGCCTGGCGGGCTGCAGCAACAGCCCGGTCGTGAACGCTTTCGCGAAGCCGGGTCTGGCCATGCAGAAGATCACCACGGCGGAGCCGGACGACAGCATGATCGAGGTCGCCATCGCGGCGGTCGAGAAGGTGTTCGACTGGAGAGCGTTTCTTGCGGAAGGCGAGGCTGCGGCCGGCGGCGCGGAGCGAAACACCGCTCCGAATGAAACATGGACGGAGGATACACCATGACCTATCAGGAAGTCTGGACCGGCGGTCTGAAGATGCTTCAGAATGCGGGCATCGAAGACGCCAGAGAGTGTACAGGCGTGCTGTTCGAGCGCGTGTACGGTATAGACGCAGCACACTTTATCCTGCACCGCGACGAGACTGCGCCGGCCGAACTGCGTCATGAATTCCGGATGCTGATCGAAAGACGCTGCCATCATGAGCCGCTGCAGTATATCATGGGCACCTGCGGATTCATGAACTGGGACTTTTTCGTGAACAAGAGCGTCCTGATTCCGCGTCAGGACACGGAAACGCTCGTGGAGGAGTTCATCACGGACATTACCAGAGTGCGCCCGACGAAAATCCTGCGGATCCTGGACCTGTGCACGGGTTCGGGCTGCATTGGCATCAGCGTGAAGAAATATCTGGATAAGCTGGGCTTCCCGTCGAAGATGACATTGGCCGACATTTCCGTGGAAGCTCTCACGGTCGCCAGGAAGAACGCGCGGGATAATGAGGCCATCGTCGATTTTGTGATCTCGGATATGTTCGAGAACCTGAAGGGGCAGCAGTACGATGCGATTCTCTGCAATCCCCCCTACATTCCCACGGCGGACTGCGCCGAGCTGATGCCGGAAGTGGGCTGGTTCGAACCGCGGCAGGCGCTCGACGGCGGGGAAGACGGACTGGATTTTTACCGTCGGCTGGCAGCAGAGGCGAAGGAGCACTTATTGCCCGGGCCGGGGCTGTACATGGAGATCGGTTTTGATCAGGCCAAGACGGCCGGACGCCTCTTCCATGACGCGGGATGGTCCCGGATCAGTCTGCGGCAGGATCTGGCCGGAAATGACCGCGTGCTGAAGGTGCGGCCGTAACGTGCCGTTCCTCGGAAGCCCGGATGGAGAAGAAAGGATCGCGGCGCCGGCAGGCGCCCAGGAGATAAAACGATGTTTGATAAACTTGAATCCGCCGTCATGCACTACGAGGAGCTCATGCAGCGCCTCTCGGAGCCGGACGCGGCGAATGATCCGAAAGCATATCAGAAGCTCATGAAAGAGCAGAGCGACCTCGCCCCGGTGGCAGAGGCCTACGCGCAGTACCGCCAGGCGAAGCAGGATCTGGATGACGCGCAGAGCATGCTGGCCGAAGAAAAGGACGAGGAGCTGCGTGCTCTCGCAAAAGAAGAGGCGGCAGACGCGAAAGTGCGGATCGAGGAGCTGGAGCAGAAGATGAAGATCCTGCTCCTGCCGAAAGACCCGAATGATGAAAAGAACGTGGTCGTGGAGATCCGCGCGGGCGCGGGCGGCGAGGAAGCGGCCCTGTTTGCGGCGGAGCTCTACCGCATGTACGTGATGTACGCGGAGAGTCATCATTGGAAGGCAGAGCTGGTCAATGTCAATGAGACCGGCCTCGGCGGCTTCAAGGAAGTCGTCTTTATGCTCAGCGGGAAGCAGGTCTATTCGCGCATGAAATATGAGAGCGGGGTTCACCGGGTGCAGCGCGTGCCGGAGACCGAGTCGGGCGGACGCATCCACACCTCGACCGCTTCTGTGGCGGTCATGCCGGAGGCGGAGGACGTGGATGTGGTCATCGATGACAAAGACATCCGCATCGACGTGATGCGCGCGTCAGGCAACGGCGGCCAGTGCGTAAATACCACGGACTCTGCAGTCCGCCTGACGCACTATCCTACCGGTATCGTGATCTACTCGCAGACCGAGAAATCGCAGCTGCAGAACAAGGAGAAGGCTTTCAAGCTTCTGCGTTCGAAGCTTTATGATCTGGAGCTCGCGAAGAAGCAGGCGGCCGAGGCGGCGGAGCGGAAAAGCCAGATCGGCACCGGAGACCGCTCCGAGAAGATCCGGACTTATAATTTCCCTCAAAGCCGTGTGACCGAGCATCGGATCAAGCTGACTCTGTATAAGCTGGACGATGTTATGAACGGGCGGCTGGACGAGATCACGGATGCGCTGATCGCGGCGGATCAGGCGGAGAAGCTGGCGGCGGGGGCGTAAGAAGGTGCGCTCCGGCAGATCGTTCCTGTGCGGCGGCGGACTCGTTCACCGTTCTCTGACCATCTGTCTCTCGACATCACACATTACCCCTGAAATGTGCTATCATATAAATCGCATCCCCATGACCGTTTGCTTGTAAAGGAGATCATTTGTGGATAAGACCAGCAAACTTTACACCCCTATCAAACTCGGAAAATTCGAGCTGAAAAGCCGCGTCGAGATCGGCCCCCACGGATCCGCCCTGCATGAGCCCGGCGGACGCGTCGGGGATAAGCTCCTGGCGTTCCTGCGAAATCAGGCGCGCTCGGGCGCGGGACTGGTGACCATCGGCTCCGGAAACATCAACCGAGAGGCGCAGGCATTCGCTGTTGCGCATCCGGCAAATCCTTTCCTGGTGGGAAATTACCGCATCGCCTCTGAGATGATGCATCAGTATAACACGAAGATCAGTATGCAGCTGTTTCCGGGGCACGAGATGCTCACGCCTTCGGACATCGTCGTCCGCGAGGCCACGCACGAGAGCATCCGCGAGCTCTGCTCGCAGTACGCGGATGCCGCCTTTAACATGATGAACGCCGGTTTCGACTTCGTCATGATCCACGGCGCGCACGGAAACGGTCCCAGCATGTTTTTCTCCCCGGAGTTCAACCACCGCACGGATGAGTACGGCGGCAGCCTGGAGAACCGCGCGCGCTTCGGTATCGAGGTTCTGGAGGCCATCCGCGAAAAGTGCGGCGACGGCATCGGCATCGAGTACCGCATCAGCGCGGAGGAGATGACCGAGAAAGGTGCCTCGCTCGAGGAGACTATCGAGTACGCGAAGCTCATTCAGGACTACGTCGATGTACTGCACGTCTCCCGCGGCCTGCTGGAGGAGACCTCGCATTATCCGTATGTCTTCGCACCCATTTATTTCCCGCGCGGCATGAATGTGGAATACGCGCAGAAGTTTAAGGAAGCGCTGGATATTCCGGTCAATGTCGTGGGCGGCCTCGATCTGGACACTGCCGAGGCGGCCGTGGATTCGGGCGCAGTCGATATGGCCACGATCGTGCGCGGCTTTTTCGCCGAGCCGAACCTGGTCACGAAGGTCCTGCGGGATCAGCAGGAGGACATCCGCCCCTGCATCCGCTGTAATGTCTGCATTGACCAGACCCACGCGCGTCTGTGGGAAGTGCGCTGCTCCGTGAACCCGCTGCTGGGCCGCGAGACGCAGTTCCCCATGGCCGGTTATCCGGCTCCGAAGTCGAAGAAAGTCGTGCTCGTGGGCGGCGGCCCCGCAAATCTGGAGGCGGCCCGCACCGCATCGAAGCGCGGTCATAAAGTCGTCTTGTTTGAGCGCGAGGCGGAACTCGGCGGAAAGCTGCTGTGCGCATCTGCCTCAGATCTGAAGAAAGATCTCCGGAAGTATCTGGACTGGTCCGTGCGGACCGTGATGCAGGATCCAAACATTGACGTCCGGCTGAACACGAAGGCGACCCCGGAGCTGATCCGGACAGAGGCGCCTGACGCGGTCATCATTGCCATCGGCGGTGAGCCCATCATCCCGAAGTTTACCGCGACCGGCACGGATAAGGTCGTCTGGGTCGGAGACGTTGAGTTGGGGCGCGCGCAGACCGGACAGAAGGTGCTGCTTGCGGGCGGCGGCTTCACAGGCCTCGAGGCAGCACTGGATCTGGCGCGGAAGGGCAAGGATGTCACCGTGGTCGATATGATCCCGGAGTCGGCCCTCGGCACCGGCGGTACGGCCATGAACACGGAAGGTCTGCTGCAGCTGCTGGCGAAGTCGAACGTGAAGTTCTGCTGCGAGACGCGGATCAAGGATATCACGGAAGACGGCATGATCGTCATCGATAAGGACGGAAACGAGCGGACCATGGAGTGCGACACCGTGGTCGTGTCCTTCGGTATTCGGAAGGATCCCGCGGCGGTCGCGGAGCTTGCGAACGTGATTCCCGAGACCTATGTGATCGGCGATTGTTCGCCGGTGGGCGGCACGGTCTGGCCGGCGGTGCGCTCGGGATTTGATATGGCCATGGAACTGTAAACCACGGAGGGCGCCGGCGCCATGCGCGCGGCGATTGACCCGGAAAGGAACGACATGAAAAATCTGACGGTAAAGAAAGCTGTGATCCCTGCTGCCGGCCTCGGCACGCGGTTTCTGCCCGCGACAAAGGCCATCCCGAAGGAGATGCTGCCGATCGTGGACACCCCGACGCTGCAGTATATCGTGAAGGAGGCCGTGGACAGCGGCATTGAGCAGATCCTGATCATTACAAATCAGAACAAGCACTGCATGGAGAACCACTTCGACACGGATTTCGAGCTGGAGGCGCGCCTGCGTGCTTCCGGGAAGAACGCCGAAGCGGACATGATCAATGACATCGCCGATATGGCAAACATCTTTTACATCCGTCAGAAGGAGCCGAAGGGACTGGGGCACGCCATCCTGTGCGCGAAGCCGTTCATCGGCGACGAACCCTTCGCGGTGCTGCTGGGCGATGACATCATCGTGAACCGCGGCGGGAAGCCCGCGCTGCGCCAGCTGATGGAGGCGTATGACGACCGCCGGTCCACCGTGGTCGGTGTGCAGCAGGTGGATCCTTCGCAGACGAACAAGTACGGTATCGTGACCCCTTCCGCTTCCACACCGCGCAACGGCCGCCTGGTGAAGCTCTCCGGCATGGTCGAGAAGCCCGCCCCGGAGGAGGCTCCCAGTAATCTGGCAGCCTACGGCCGGTATGTGCTGGCCCCTGCCATTTTTGAGTATCTGGAAAGCCAGACTGCGGGCAAGGGCGGCGAGATTCAGCTGACCGACGCCATCTGCCGGCTGATGGAGCGCGAGGCGGTCTATGCCTACGACATGGAGGGAGAGCGCTACGACGCCGGCGATAAGTTCGGCTTCATCCGCGCAACCATCGATTTTGCGCTGGAGCGTGATGAACTTCGTCCCCAGCTGGCAGCGTATATCAAGGAGCTTGCGGAAAATCTTTAAGTGACGAAAGGGCAATGCAGGCGGGTCGAAAGGCACCGCGGCCGGCATTGCCCTGTTTTTTAAATGACGAATGCAGAGAAAAGAGGAGTACAATGCCTGCATGGGAACAGTATATCCGCCGCGTAGAGCCTTATGTGCCCGGCGAACAGCCGAAGCGGCGCGACATTGTAAAACTGAACACGAATGAGAACCCGTATCCGCCGTCGCCCGCAGTGGCACAGGCGCTGGAGGCCGTGGGGACGGATGCGCTGCGGCTGTATCCGGATCCGGCGGCGACGGAGCTCGTCGAGGCCATCGCGGAAGCGCACGGCGTCCGGCCGGAACAGGTCTTCCCGGGCGTCGGCAGCGATGATGTCATTGCGATGGCGTTTCAGACCTTCTTTAATTCGGAGAAGCCCATTCTGTTTCCGGACATCAGTTATTCGTTCTACAGTGTGTGGGCGGAGCTTTTCGGGATCCCCTATGAGCAGCCTGCACTGGATGAGCAGTTTCGTATCCGCCCGGAGGATTATCTGCGGGAGTCGGGGGGGATCATTTTCCCGAACCCGAATGCACCGACCTCGCTCTACCTGCCGTTGACGGAGGTCGAGCGGATCGTGGCCGGAAATCCGGACGTGATCGTGATGGTGGACGAGGCCTATATCGATTTTGCGGATCCGTCTGCGCTTGGGGGCAATGCCTCCGGAGCGGAGCCCGGGCCCGTCAGCGCACTCTCGCTTCTGGACCGGTATGAAAACCTGCTGGTAATCCGCACGTTTTCGAAGTCGCGGTCCATGGCGGGTATGCGCATCGGCTATGCGATCGGCTCGGAGCGGCTGATACGCGCGCTGAATGATGTGAAGTATTCGTTCAATTCCTATACGCTGAACCGCTCGGCCATCGCGGCCGGCGCCGCTGCCATGCGGGACGGAACGTATTTCCTGGATACCCGGCGGAAGATCCTGGATACGCGCGCGCGGGCCTGCGCGGAGTTTGCGGCGCTCGGATTCGATTTTCCGGAGCCTTCCGGAAACTTCCTGTTCGTGCGTCATAAGGAGCGGCCGGCTGCGGAGATCTTTGCTGCCCTGAAGGAGCGGGGGATCTATGTGCGGTACTTTCCCAAGCCCCGGATCGACAACTATCTGCGCGTGACGGTCGGCACCGACGCGGAGATGGATGCGCTGTTTGCGGCGCTGCGCGAGATCCTGGACTGAGCCCGAACGACCGGCGTAAGCAATTCTTATGGGATCGTTAAGAAATTTGATACTTTTTCCAGACGTGATCGGCGGTATGATAAAAGAGAAGACAAATCGTTTTCGCGCAGAGCGCGGATCACAGTATTTTAGTAAGAAGTAAAAGGAGGATTCAGAGATGGGAGTTTTTGACAAGATCAAAACCGGAGCTTCGAACCTGGCTGGCGGAGTATCCGATTTCGCGAAGAACTCGACGGAAACCATGGGCCTGAAGGGCGATCTGGGACGACTGGACGGAGAAAAGCTGGAGATTTTCACGTCTCTGGGCCGCCAGTATTTTGAAGCGCATAAAGATGATCCGAACGCGGAATTCGGGGAAGCCATTTCCCGCTTAAATGCCATCGAGGCAGAAAAAGAGCGGATCGAGGATCAGCTGCGCGAACTTCGCGGTGTGCGCATTTGCCCCGGCTGCGGCGCCGAGGTGCAGAAGGGCGCACTGTTCTGCAGTGCCTGCGGCACGAAGATGCCGGAACCGGAGAAGATCCCGGTCGCGGGCGCGCCTGTATGTCCGAACTGCGGCGCGCAGATGCCTGCCGGAACCTTGTTCTGTACGGCGTGCGGCACGAAGATGCCGGAAGCCGCGGCACCTGCGGCACCGGAGCCCCCGGCGGTTCCCACTTGCCCGAACTGCGGCGCTGAGATGCCTGCCGGAACCGTGTTCTGCACTTCCTGCGGCACGAAGATGCCGGAGGTCGGGGCACCTGCAGCCCCTGCGGCACCTGCAGCTCCTGTAACGCCTGCGGCCCCCGAGACCCCTGCAGCCCCGGACTTCGGCTTTGAGCCGGTCGCTCCCGCGGAGCCGGTCGTTCCGGAAGCTCCGGCTGATGTGATCCCGGATGTGATCATTCCGGAGGCCCCGGTAGACGTGATCCCGGATGTGATCATCCCTGATGCTCCTGCGGATGCGATCCCGGATGCTTCCGAATTTGAGGCTCCGGTGTTTGATGCCCCGACGTTCGAGGCACCTCCCGCATTTGAAGCACCGGTGTTTGAGGCTCCGGACATGAGCGGTATTGAGGAAGCGGCCGAAGACGCGGCGGCAGATCTGGGCAATGCCGCGGCAGATGCAGCAGACAGCATTTCCTCGAATCCCTGGGATAATCCCATTATCAGCTGAAAACAGAGAACCTAGCATGCCTGCGATGATACAGCAGCATGAATGAAGCAACACGAAGGAGGAAAAAATATGTTTTGTGGACAGTGCGGAACACAGGTCGCGGATGGCGCGGCTTTCTGCCCGAACTGCGGCGCGGCGATGGCAGCTGCCCCGGTAAACGACATTGCTGACGAAGAACTCAGAGCGGCTGAGCAGCGTTACACCGGCGGGCAGAGCGGTACTGGCCAGACCGGCTACAGCTACGGTCAGGATCAGGGCTATGGCCAGAGCTACGGCGCCGGCCAGACCGGCGGTTACACCGGCGGACGCGGACCCAGCTGGGACTACACCCGGACCCCTACTCACACCGGTTTCGTGGGATTCCTGGAGTACTGGGTCATGATGTGGAAGAATTACACAAATAAAAAGGGTCGTGCGACCCGCATGGAGTTCTGGTCGGTCGTCCTGTGCAACTTCGTGATCAGTTTCCTTCTGGGACTGATCCCCGGCACGGCGGGCACTGTGATCTCCACCATCTATACGCTGGCGGTCCTGGTTCCGTCCATCTGTGTTTATATCCGCAGAGCGCATGATATCAACCAGTCCGGCTCTCATGTGGCAGTGATCTACGTTCTGTACCTTATCGGTATGATCCTGACTCCGGTCGGTTCCGGCCTGATCGTGGCCGGCCTGGTGTGGTCCTGGTTCGGACCGAGCGGCATGCTGGTCGGCGGCGTGATCCTGACGATCATCGGTGTGATCCTGCTGATCGTCTACCTGGTGCTCATCCTTCGCCTGGGCCTCAAGCAGTCCTGGCCGCAGGATAACGAGTACGGTCCTTATCCGCATAAGACGCTGTAAGTACAGCGGCGGATCCATAAGAAAGAGCGGGCGCTGCGGGAGTGGTGTGCGCCCCGTCAAGTAGACAGTGAAAAATGAAAAAGTTTGTGCCGC